>DNPQ01000342.1:0-2009 GCA_003501335.1 Bacillota bacterium | reverse complement strand
AAATTCGTTTTAAAATAAGCAGTCTGATAAACAATCAGGGCATAAGCTGCCGAATGGGATTTATTATAACCATATCCTGCAAAGTACTCCAATAAATCGAATATTGAAACCGCAATTTGCTCAAGAATTCCATGAGCAATCGCGCCTTGAATAAACTGCTGCCGCATTGCCGCCAAAACTTCAGGTTTCTTTTTACCCATAGCCCGGCGAACCAGGTCGGCCTGACCGAGAGTAAAGCCGCCCAGGCTACTAACGATTTTCATCACTTGCTCTTGATAAAGAATAACCCCGTAAGTTTCCTTTAAGATCGGTTCTAACAAAGGATGGAGATAACTGATTTCTTTCTGACCATGACGTGCTTTGATGAAATCATCGTCCATGCCACTTCCAAGCGGCCCTGGCCGATATAGCGCCACCAAGGCGGTTAAGTCGCCGATTGTTTCAGGCTGAAGCCTCATCAGTAAACGGCGGATGCCTGCACTTTCAAGTTGAAATATCCCTAGAGTATGTCCCTGGGCCAAATCTTCATACGTACGGAAATCATTCAGTGAAATTTTGTCAATAGAAACCTTTTGTCCCCGATTTTGTTCGATTAAGACTTGGGTATCCCGTAGGACCGTTAAAGTTCGCAGCCCCAAAAAATCCATTTTTAAAAGGCCCAAACTTTCAATATCTTCCATGGTAAACTGCGTGATGATTTCATCTTCATTAGAACGGCTAAGGGGTAAAAATTTGGTAAGCGGTTCGCCGGAAATTACCACGCCCGCCGCATGAGTAGAAGCATGACGGGGAAATCCCTCTATTTTTACAGCAATCTTCATTAACTGGGCAATTTTCGGATTGCTTTGGATCAATTCCTGCAAATCAGGGGAATGGGCAATGGCATCCGCAATGGATATGCCTAATTCACGAGGTATCAGTTTCGCAACCCGATCCACTTCGCCATAAGAAATTCCCAGAACTCTTCCCACATCTCTTACTGCAGCTCTGGCAGCCATCGTCCCAAAAGTAATAATCTGAGCGACCCGATCTTCACCGAATCTTTTCCGTACATAACTAATTACTTCGCCCCGTCTTTCAAAACAAAAATCAATATCAATATCCGGCATGGAAATCCGCTCCGGATTTAAAAATCTTTCAAATAAAAGCCCATGTTCAATTGGATCCAAATTGGTGATTCCCAGTAAATAGGCAACCAAACTGCCGGCTGCCGAACCCCGGCCCGGGCCGACCATGATTTGCTCTCTTTTGGCAAAATGAACAAAGTCTCGTACAATCAGGAAATAACCGGGAAAACCCATTTGGTTGATAATGGATAACTCGAAGAGAAGCCTTTTTTCCCGCACTTCATCCCACGTTAATCCCTTATCAACAATCGCTTGCCGACAAAGTTGTTCCAAATACTTTTCAGTGGTAAGTTTCTCCTGCGTGCCAGCGGGTAATTGAAATTGGGGCATATGAAATTCACCCAGTTCCAAGTGGACATTACAACGCTCGGCAATTTTCAAAGTATTCTCCAAAGCCTCTGGATAATCAAAAAAGATTTCTTCCATTTCCGCAGGAGTTTTCAGATAAAACTCACTGGTCGAAAAACGCATTCGGTTGGTATCTTCGATGGTTTTTCCAGTCTGTATGCAAAGCAGCACATCGTGAGCCTCAGCATCCTCGCGGTTTAAATAGTGAACATCGTTGGTCGCTACTAACGGTATACCGTTCTGAGCGGCTAGTTTGGCCAGATTGCGGTTTAAGTTTCGCTGTTCGGCCAATTGTTGATATTGTAACTCCAGGTAAAAACGATCGGGACCAAAGACATCTTGAAACCAACTCAACTGCTTTTGGGCTGCCTCAAATTGATTAGCCAGCAGCAAACGGGGAATTTGTCCCGACATGCAGGCAGTTAAGGCAATTAAACCATCTGCATATTTACGCAGGATATCCAAATCAATCCGGGGTTTGTAATAAAATCCTTCAAGGTGTGCTATCGAAACAAGCTGCAGCAAATTTTGATA
>DNPQ01000512.1 GCA_003501335.1 Bacillota bacterium | reverse complement strand
TTTTGGGTCTTTTCTGTTAAATCCATTAGATAGCACCTCATTCTAAAATGGGTTCAAGGGTTGATAACTTGCCATGAGCGGCTAGCCCCGCTAGGAATCCTGTAGTAACCGAGCTTTGAAAAAACCAAGGATCTTCCGATATAGTCCGTCCCATGGTCTTAACCTGAATTTGATATTGCCGAAACTGTTCTTCCACAGGGGGATCATCTATCAGATACCAATGATGACTTTCAATTAATTGATGACTTCTAAGCTTATCCATAATTTGATTTAAAAGTGGTTCCGGAATTCGTTTGGAGAGTCCTAAATAAGCTGGATGATTGGATAATTGAAGTATCGTTAATGAATGGTGACTGATGCCAAGATGACGTTCTCTTAAGTCGGCATCGCTAATCCTGGGAGTCACAACGGCCAATCCCTGCAATTTGAAAACCAAATCAATGTACCACGACTGTTCCACCCCACTAAAGCCAAAAGCAGTTCCGGTTCCTACAATACCAGGTCCTAGAGCAATAATAATCAGATCGGGATTTCCAGCTTGTTTAGCCGCTAAGATAGCCGATGGAATGCTGACTGCCTCCAAATCCCCACCAAAAGCATGGCCGGAAGTAACCGTCAGGTTGAGCAGCTTTTTCTTTTTCAAATCCCGAACCAAGTCGCTCAATGCAATGGGTAAAGCAGCTCCATCAGTCATGATATAAGCAATCTTGGGATTTGGATGAAGCGCCCGAAAGCCCAGAATAATTCCCGGCAACATGCTATGAAGCGGGGCAATGACAACGGGAGTTCCTCCTAAAGTCGAACAATCCTTGAGTGACTCATGGTAAGGACTGGATTCTTCTTCGGCAGCGAGGACCGGAAATTGCCATGGTGTATAGCGCAGTTTCATAATGTGTCCCGGAAATTGAGATGAGCCCAGGGTAGAATATTCAGGAACAACGAAATGCCGTCCTCCGGTCCCAAGCCCAAGTTTGACGGCAGCAGTATTAAGGATAACTTTTTCGCCTTTTTTTACTGGATGGTTGAGCCCGGGGTAATTATAAGCCCGTTCAGGCTTTTCTTTACCATCGATTTGAATCAGCAGCTCTTGAATTTCCGGGTTATTTTTTAAAATATCAAGTACATATCCGGTTGCAACCGAAAACATTATTGATTCACTCGGTTTCTTTTAAGAAGATGGGCCGGAACGACAAACATACGAGAATGTTCCAATTTAGCCTCTAAATCCTCAATCTTCATTTGAGCCATTTTAAAACGCAAATCATTGTCACTCTTCCAAAGCAATACGAAGCCCCAACCACAAATCAGAAATGTCACCAAAAAAGCCAGCGGTTCGTATGCATCAAATATTAAGTAAGCGATTAAAGAAAGAATCGCCAATTGGAGTAAAAGCAACCCCCAATAATAATTATTATCCCGGGTTAAATCTAAATTAAACATTCTTTTCATCCATTTTCTCATTTTGAGCGCCTCCGTTTTGTTCCATCCCAAATTTAAGATATTCTCCCGAATCTACCCATTCCGGTATTTTCGGCAATTCACTAAGATCATTCAAACCGAAATATTTCAAAAACTGACAGGTTGTCCGGTAAAGAATAGGCCGTCCCGGAGCATCCTTCCGGCCCCCCTCTTCGACCAAGTTTTTTTCAACCAGGGTATTCAAAGCACTTTCAATACTAACACCCCGCAAGGATTCAATCTCAGCTTTGGTTATCGGTTGTTTATACGCAATAATAGCCAAGGTTTCGATCGCCGCTTGAGAAAGCCCAACATTACGGGGAGTTTTTTGCAATTTTTCCACGTAAGGGGCACAATCGGGATGGGTAACAAACTGATAACCATTCGCTACTTCAATGATTTGAAGACCACTTTTATTTTGAATACGTTCTTCAATCAAATCGGTTATCATTTGTTTCACTGTATGCTCATTAATACCAAGAATATCCGCTAATGTTTTATTGGAAATGGGTTCTGAGGACGAAAAAATCAACGCCTCAATAATTGCCCGCGCCATCAATAAATTCAAACGTTATTACACACCTTTTCCGGTAGAGATAAAGTAATTTCACCAAATACCGCTTCTTGAAACACAATAATCTTATGAAGACGCATCAGTTCAAGAACTGCCAAAAAACAGGTTATCAAACCAATTTTGCTTATAACATCATCAAAAACCTTTTTAAAGAAAATTCGTCCTTCCATGGCCATCAAATCCAATATTTCCGTCATTCGCTGTTTAATCGAGATGATTTGTTTGGGTACAGCCTCAGGTGTTTTGGGATCGAGGCTCTCCATGATAACTTTGAAAGCCTCAAGCAAGTCCCAGATGGATAAATCCTTTAATCCATCCTGTTCAGGTGCCATCTTCTGATCAGCAAATTCACCGCTGATCCGGGTAAAAAAACGAGCTTGTTGCCCTTCCAAAACCTGCAAGCTTAAAGCGGCTTCTTTTATTTTTTTATACTCGATTAACTTCTGGGCCAATTCCCACCGAGGGTCTTCTTCATCTTCAGCCATTTCATCCTCAGCACTTAATTGCGGCAACAGCATTTTGGCTTTGATTTGCATTAGTGTTGCAGCCATAACTATAAAATCGCCGACTGTTTCCAAATTTAAAGACTGTATGGTATGAATGAATTCCAGATATTTATCGGTGATCGAAGCTATCGGAATATTATAAATATCAATTTCATCTTTTTCAATGAGATGCAAAAGTAAATCTAATGGTCCTTGAAATACATCAAGCTGGATTTGATATTCCATTGATTATTCCTTACAATCAACTTTTATTATCGGCTAACTGCAACCAGGTTAACTCAATACTCTGATCGGAACGGGGCGGATCATGGTGGTGACGGATAATTTCCACAATCTGTCGATC
>DNPQ01000534.1 GCA_003501335.1 Bacillota bacterium | reverse complement strand
CTCTGGTAGAAATAAGTCGGAATCCGGCTATTGATATTATCGATCCATTAACACGCCTGACCTTTGAAAAATTAGCGGCTAAAGGGTGTTTGATAAAGCCCTAGTCTATATTCTTTCCAAAACGGATCGGTGAAGATAAACGTAGATGGTTTGTTAAATTTAAAGCGTCACTGGTTTAGAAACTTGCCGTTTGGTTTTAGATAGGTGATACCCTTTAGGGAAGTGCAATGGAAGATGTCCTTATTTTACGAGAAGCTTCGGAAATAAAAAATAGTAATCTAAGGAAAAGCAATGAAGCGAGGAAGTCCATTTGAAATTGAGAATAAAAAAATAATAACGATTCACAGCGGTGAGTATTATGTTACCAAAGACCCCGATGTAGTAATCTATACGTTGCTGGGTCCCTGTATCGCTGTATGTTTATATGATCAAGTCACCGGAATCGGTGGTATGAATCATTTTATGCTGCCGGAATCCGTCGAATTTCAATTAGCCAATTGGGGACATTTTGGGCTGCAGTCTTTGGAAATCATGATGAACCATTTGCAATCCGAAGGTGCGGTTTTGCAAAATATGAAGGCCAAAGTCTTCGGCGGCAGCAATATGGCTGATTTTCATAATCGAGAGAATGATGTGGCACTCGCTAACATCCAATTCACCTTAAAATATTTGGAATCCAAACGAATACCCATCATGGCCAGGGAGTTAGGGGGCCTATACGGCCGGAAAATCTATTACTTTTTGAACGATTACAGCGTGTATGTCCAGCGGTTAATAAAGGAGGGAATTCATCAGGATGTCTCAGAACAAAGTCAATATCGATGATTCATTAACCCTTTTTTTTATAACCGAAACGCATGATCAAATTAAGCGTTTTAGTAAAATTTTATTAAATTGGGGACAGCAGGAGGACCCCAAAAAGGCCGTCAATGAATTATTTCGAATCGCACATAATATCAAAGGTTCTTCCGGAATGATGGGCTTAACGGAACTGAAAGATGTCGCCCATTTGGTGGAAGATTTGTTTGATGCAGTTCATAAAGGCAAGCTGAAATTAGACCATGAGCAAATTGATTCTTTATTAAAATTCTCGGATGGTGTTTTATTATATATTGAAAATGGACATTGGCAAGAAGCTGATTGGTTGAAACCTTGGCAAAAATTTTTCAACGCCTGCTTGACTGAGACACTCTGAATTTGGAAGCAGAAATGCAGGGCCCTTCAGCTTTGATTTTCATGTAGATGGCACCCAATTGGGCACAGCTTATGAACCATCACCCCGTGAAGCAGATTTAAAAGAAGCAAAATTTACTATATTAAGGGTGAAGTTTGTATTTATTAAAAAAAACGATTGAATTGATACGCCTTTCAATTTATGATTAGGGTATAAAGGAAAAGGGTAAGTTTTCTTTCATAGCGAAGAAGGATAAAAGATCAAGCATGAAAATTTTAAGATGGATCTCAGAATTCTCTGAAAATGAGGGTTCATTGGTAATTTTATCCCTGTAAATGAGAGGTGAACATAGTGAAAGTACTTATTGTTGATGATACGTCTTTAGCACGGGCGATGTTACGAAAAGTGGTTGAGGAATGCGGTGTTCTTGATATATTTGAGGCCCAAAACGGAGTGGAAGCCGTTCAAATATTTGAAAAAGAACGACCGGATTTAGTGACCATGGATATCACCATGCCGGAGATGGACGGCATTACGGCAACAAGGAAAATTCTAGAAATAGACAAGGAAGCCAATGTCGTTGTTTGCAGTGCCTTGGGACAAAAAGAGGTCGTCATGGAAGCCATCGAAGCCGGTGCTAAACAATACATCATCAAGCCTTTTGATAGCGGACAAGTCATCAGTACTATTAAAACTGTACTCGGGATGAAACCGTAAACCGGGAAAATTTCTAAGGATCGAGTTAAGACTGGGATTGGAGAAGTCTATTTTTTAAGTGCTTGGCATCATCCCCCTATTTGAATGCCCCAAGCACTTCTTGGGGCTATTTCGCGTTTGAACTCCAGCGTTTCTTTAAGTTCCTGCCGGACCAACCTAATTTTCGTTTCTTCTTCCGTTTTCCTCCCGTTTCTGGAAACGTTGAAATAATAATGGGACCAGGAACCAAAACCAATAAAAAAAGTAGGATCTGCTCTGGCCGGGGGTTACTTGAGTTTTTTTAATTTGTTTTTCCAAATAAAGGATAAAACCGGTATAGTTTGTAATAATAATGAAGAGAGAGTCTAACTAAAATATCAATGAATGATGAAGGAGGGCTCGTTAATGAAATGGAAAGTCATCGTGTGGGTGGGGAGCTTTGCGATAATATTTTTATTTCTGCCTTCCTTGGCTATGAAAATAGGGGATTATATCGTAAATGCTCCCTGGCAGGATAAAAGTTGGCTTTTTTATATTTTAATTGCATTGGCACTGATTTTAGGAGTACGCCGGCGGCTCCATAAACGCGCCGCCAATCAGTCACCCCCGAAAGAGGAAGTATCGCTGCTGTTTATTGCCAAAGAACGACTCGTCAAAGGAGAAATAAGTCTTGAGGAATTTCGGGAAATCCGGCGGGAGTTGGATTAATTCTTTATCAGGCGGGTCTGCTTTGAGCTCCGAACGCTATTTTCAGTTGTTTTCGGTGAAATACATTCTCTTTATGAGTTAAACATCGATCCGGCAAGTACATTACAATTTTTATGCTGTGAGGCATAAAAATTGATGGGATCGGGTTTTCGAACCAACTTTGTTGGTTACAGAATCCGGCAAGTTCTCAATTTAAGTGATTGTCTCAACTACAGGATTCAAAACTTCGACTTTAGCTTATCTGTTGCCTTCGAGTTTAAATCCACTGGTTCTTTAGCCGGTTGTAGTTGATTTTGAAAGTTACTTGCCGGATTCATGTTTAAAAAAGGGGCAGGGAAAAAGCTTTCAAAATCGAATAAAGTTTATATGAAAAATTTTGCTGCAAAAGAATTGCGAATCGAAAGAGGGTATTGTTATTGTCGAAGCTCAGAGTAGGACTCATTTATGGCGGACGTTCCGGTGAACATGAGGTGTCCATTTTATCAGCCAATTCAGTTATGTCTGCTATTGACCGTCAGAAATATGATATTGTACCGATCGGGATTACGAAAGAAGGCAAGTGGTTGCCGGGTCAATCGCCGGCTCCTTTAGTTGAAAGTAAAGAACTTCAGGTACGGCTCCTTGGGCCGGGCAGTAGTGGTGAACCGATCTCCTTAGTCAGTCGGCAAAAACAAGGGGAGATTTTATCCGGGATTTTAGAAAAAGTGGATATTATTTTTCCGGTCATGCATGGCCCTTTTGGTGAAGACGGTACGATCCAGGGCCTGCTTGAATTGGCCGGGATACCTTATGTCGGTGGAGGAGTTTTGGCCTCATCCGTCGGTATGGATAAGGCCTTAATGAAAGCGGTATTTATTCAGAATGGTTTGCCTGTCGGCGATTATTTGGTTTATTTACGGAAAGAATGGCGCAGCAATCCGGATCGGGTTTTAAATGAAATTGAACAAAAATTAGCCTTTCCCTGCTTTATCAAACCTGCCAATTTAGGTTCCAGTGTAGGGATCTCCAAAGCCCATCAGCGGGAAGAATTAAAAAAAGCCTTGGATTTGGCTGCTGAATATGATCGGAAAATCGTCGTCGAGAAAACGTTAACCGGGAAAGAGGTTGAATGTGGGGTTCTTGGAAATGATGAACC
>DNPQ01000553.1 GCA_003501335.1 Bacillota bacterium | reverse complement strand
GTCCGAAACGGTAGCCGCTTAATTTTAGATCAAGGAAACTTCCGTTATCTTGCTGGGGTTGATCCCCCATATCGAGACCATTTTCAAGGTGATAAACGACATTTTTTAATTCATTGGTCGAATTTTGCAGGGCATAACCCATGAAGAAACTCATTTTGATCCAGCCGTTATCGATATAGGTTGCACCCATATCCATTGTAAAAAGGCTCTCATTTCCGTAAAAGTCCATATCCCCATGGTAGATCAACTCATCGGAACCCGGAATCGTCCAGTCGGAATCGGAACCCTGGCCTTTGTTATGAATGGCCGTATTACCATATTGGAACTGGAAAAAACGGTCATCTGAGAAATAATATTTTCCGCTTAAGATCGGCATATTTTGATTTTGCGGTATGCTTACTTTGGAAATCACCTGGGATCCATCGAAAGAATCATAATGCAATCGATAATCAAACAAGCCGCTGCCATGAGAGTTCTCCAGAGTGAACTGCCAAGGGGAGTAAGCGGAGGCTATTCCGGTGATGGAAAGGGATAAGACCGTTGCAAGGATGAAACAATTGAGTTTCGGCGTTCGTTTCATTCTCAATCTCCTCTGTTAATGTTGGTTCAATTCTTGAAAAAGCGTCGGAAAACCTTGTCGCCGGAGGAGGATTTTTTTGAGAAAGATGTGGACCGGGCCCAATTTATTTTGTATTGATGGTAATACCCTTTATTCTTCAGGCTTTTTGCCTTAAGAATAAAATGGCTTACAATAATTTTCGCGCCTGTAGATCAAGTACCAGTTGTTTGGCTTCTTTTTTGAGGGCAGCATATTTTTCAGGGTATTTATCTTGGGTATAGACCTTTAAAGCCTCGTCATAAGCCTTGAAAGCGCTGGTATACCATTCGGGTTTGGCTTCGGCTTCGGCAAGGTCCCTGGCCAGTGTTTGGAGATTTAATTGCAGGATGGCGTAAAGCATAGGAAAACGTTCCAACGTATAGACATCAAGCGCCGCTTGGTAAGCATCGTAGGCATTCTTTAAATTTATAGTCTTGACCTTGCCTTGGGCCAAAAATTGGTATATATTGCCCAAACTGTTTTGAATCATGGCATAATCCATCGGGAATGAATCCATGGTCTTGAGCTGCAGGGCTGACTGGTAAGCATCTGCTGCCTTTTGATAAAAGGCGGAATCTTTATCTTCTTCAGCCAATTGGGTATAGGTGTTGCCGAGTAAATTTTGGATCATCGCATAATCCTGGGCAAAGTCACTTTTAGTAAAAATTTGCAAGGCGTTTTCAAAAGCGGCGACGGCCTGTTTTAAATGTAATGATTTTGCTTCCAATTCGGCTAGTTTCAAATGGATATTGCCGGTATCCATTTGAATCCTGGCAAAGGATTCCGGTTCTTGTTTGGGCGAAAAGAATTTCAGCGATTCTGCTAATGAATGGAGGGCCTTTTTTAAATTGGCTATTTTATCCTCCGATTCTGAGAGAAGTAAATAGGCCAGGCTTTCATTTTTCCGCGTCTCCCCGTACAGCAGGGGAAATAAGTCGATGGTCCGTACCCGTAAAGCATTTTGAAAACTGGTGAGGGCCATTTTACAGTTGGCGGTTTTACTTTCTACCTCGGCCAGCAAAGTATAAGTTTTGCCCAACCAATGCCGGGAGGTGGCAAATTGCATCGGAAAGGCTTCAAAGGTTTGGATTGTAAGGGCTTGCTCCAAACTTTCAATTGATTTTTTGCAGTTCACGGCTTTATCGTCCAATTTCGCCAATAAACAATACATAATACCTAAACTTTGCTGAAGAGCGGCATATTCCATCGGTGATTTAGCCATGGTATTTTGGGTTAAGCTTTCACGGTAGCATTCAATGGCCGATTTGTAATGAGCCGGCTTATTTTCGGATTCGGCCAGCGACCGGTAAACATCGCCCAGTAAGGTTTGAACGGCGGCATAGCGCTGCGGATCTGAACTTTTGGGAAATGTATCCAATATTTTTTGATAAACTGAAATGGCCTGCTGATAATCATCTGGGTTGGTCTCCAATTTTGCCATTTGTTGATAGACATTTCCCAAATGATTGAGGGTATCGGCATACTCTCGGGGATGCTGCTCGTGAGTATACATGTTCAAGCCGTTTTGAAATGCTTGGATTGCCTGATGATAATTTTCTATTTTGGATTCGACTTCGGCCAGGCTGCAATAGGCCAGGCCGATTTTATTTTGGGTCGTGGCATATTCAAACGGCATGCTTTCTTTCAGATAAGTTTTTAAGGCGAGTTGATACAATTCAATTGCCTTACGGCTATTTTCAGCTTTTTTCTCCATCCCGGAGAGTTGATAATAAATGTCACCCAGCTTTTGTTGGAGCACTTCAAAGCGGAGTGCTGTAGGGAGTACCTTATTTTCAAGAGCTTTACAGTAATAATCCAATGCTTTTCGGAGATTTTCACGCCGGTTTTCGGACTCGGCCATTATTTCATAGGCACTTCCGAGTTCGGTTAGAATGATGGATTTTTCAGTCTGAAAGTCCGGCTTTTTATGGACAAATTCCCAGGCACCTTGAAAAGCGTTGATGACTTGCTGGTAGTTAAAGATGCCATTTTCCATTACCGCTAATTGTTTATAAATTTCGGCAATACGAAGTTGAGTCCTTAAAATTAAGAGTTCCGGCAAAGAGCGTTTCTTGGAATAGACCGCAAGGGTCTCTTCAAAGGCATGCAGGGCTTGTTTAAGGTGAAAGGCTTTGTTATCGAATTCAGCCAACTCATAATAACTATTGCCGAGGATAAAGTTGATTAAGGCGTGAGCCTTGGGATGAAGTTGTTTGGTATAGTATTGTAAAGTTTCGGTCAGCAAAGTAACCGCCTGATTGAAGTTATACTGCTGATTTTCGCTTTGTCCCAGATAAAAATGAGTAAATCCCAGGTATTCCTGGACCATTCGATATTGATATTCCTCTGCGAAAGTACTTTTTAAAGCTGAAGTGAATGCTTCAATGCTTAG
>DNPQ01000189.1 GCA_003501335.1 Bacillota bacterium | reverse complement strand
TGCAAATCCGTCAGCCGGTCGGCCATCTCCCGTAAATCATGGTTATAGACCAGAGTAATCGTTCCTACGGAAGTTCCTTCATCTTTCCGCCATTCTTCTTCGACCAAGTATTCTCTAATTAAATCCCGGATCGCTTCCGATCGGTTGGTATAACCTTTATTTTCGATCAATTGATCAAATTGAGCCAGTAGCTTTTCCTCAAGTGAAACCCCAATTCGCTGTATATCAGATTCCATGGTTAACCCCCTATTTACGAGTATTAACCATATTATATCAAATTTTTTTAGATCAAGTTAACTTCCGCTAACAATCGGTTATTTGCGAATATTTCTTCCGGTCTGGCAATGGCTTCGATCCCATGCTGTTCGTTCATGACCACAATCCGGTCCGCAAAATTTCTGCCGATATCCAGATCGTGCGTAGCCATCACGATGGTGGTGCCCTTTTGATTGATTTCCTCCAAGCGGTTCAAAAGCCACTTTTTGGTTCTTGGGTCCAAACTGTTGGTCGGTTCATCCAGTAATAGCACTTCTGGATTATAAATGGTAACCGCCGCCAAGGCCACCTTTTTCTTTTCTCCGCCGCTTAAACGGTAAGGCGGCCGATCGCTCAACTCTTCCAGTTCAAAATCTTTTAATGTAGCCGCTACTTTTTTTTCTAAAACATCCCGCTCTAAACCCATTTGCAATGGTGCAAAAGCCACCTCGTCTAGGACACTGGGACAAAAAAGCTGGGTATCGGAGTCCTGAAAGATGAAACCGATTTTTTTCCGGAATTCATAGCCGGTGGAATACGGATCCAGTTCGCTGATGATGTGCTGAAAGGTCTTCATTTCGCCGCCAGCCGGAAAAATCAATCCATCCAGCAATTTTAACAGAGTTGATTTGCCGCAGCCATTGGCCCCTAAAATGACTAACTTTTCACCTCGTACTATGGATAAATCGATATTAGACAAGACGGGCATCGACTCCATATAATTATAGGAAACCCGCTTCAAACTATAAATGATCTCTGCCATAAAAAACCGCTCCTTAATTAAAGTTCGCTATTCCAGCAGTTATAACAATGGAAGCCTGATTAGCAAAAGTATGACGAAAGCTATGTTGAATATCAACCACAAGTAATCAGCCCTACCTACGTGAAACGGGTTCAAGGTTTCGACTTCCCCGGTATAGCCCCTGGAAAGCATGGCCTGATAGATTTGATCACCCATGACGGTAGTGCGGATCAGCAAATTGCCCGTAGTATTCGCTACGAAACGACGCCCCTCTTTGGCGGTGCTTTTCCCCAAACTTCGGCTTTTCCGGGCCATGAATAAATTGGAGGCCATTTCCAGCCCTAAAAAAATATAACGATGCGCCATTTCCAGGGTGGCGATAAATGGTGCCGGAATCCTTATAACTTTTAAGGCTTTTAGCAGCTCGGTCCATTTGGTGGTGAAAGTCAACAGATAAATAAGGGAAATGGAAGCCAAAGAGCGGAGCATCAGGGTAATAGCCCCGTAAAATCCCGGTTTAGAGATATAAATCGATCGGGAAATATGGAAGAGGGGTTCGCCCGGTGTAACAAAGTTAAACACAGAGGGCAGTACGACAACCCCGGTAAAAAGAAGCGCCATCGTTAATACCCGCCGCAAGCAACGGATGAACGGGATTCGGGAAGCGACCGTCAGTAAAAGGATATACCCTATAATCACCGCCAGTGCCGGAATGGTTCTGAGCAAGTTGGCGACAATAATAAGGGCCAAAAAAGAAAATATTTTGACGCGCGAGTCTAATAATTGCAACAGCCCTTTTTTACGGGTGGTTTCTTCACTGTAAAATAGGTCGCTAAAAATCGCTTGAATATCCAGGATCGTTTTTTCAGCGAAATTGGTCATCAGTTCAAATCCTTTCTAAAATTACCGAAAACAAAATCCCCTTGATTATGCTAAGGGGATTTTGCCAGAGAAAAACCGTTAGCAGACAACGCGAATCCTAAACCGGTTTCCTTCTAAACTGCTTATGTTACAGAACTTTTTCTCTTTTTTCCGGCACCAATTTGGCAATTAGCCAAAAGATGAAAGCGATTACGGCGATACCGACAATTGCCGATAAAATATATCCCAACGCAGACTGCCAAAAGCTCTTGTCAAAGCCGGTTATACCGTAATCCGGTAAAATATGCCGGATGATTTCATTAAAGCGCGCCATCCCTTGGGGAATAAAACCGGTTTTCTCTTTAATTTCACTAAGATCCCACTCTCCCCAGGCGGAGCCGGGGGCCAGTAAACCTAAGGGAGTAAGAATCACCAATACGATAAAAGCGATAATACTTTTCTTCATTGTTCCAGCCCCCTCAAATTACCGGATGCCCGGTATAAAATGTTTTCCTCGCCCACCCGTTGCAAATAGAAGATGACTAACCCAGTAACCAGCGCTTCCGCTATTCCGGCTATCGTCAAATGGGCGAACAACATGGCCGGAATAGCCAGTTTTAAGCCGTAAGGAAAATACAAGGCACTGCCATTGGCGGCATGGAAAAGTAAAGGCTGTAAACCAAGTTCAGTACCTGCAGCCAACGCTGCGCAGTTGATACCAATATAGGAACCGATGGCGGCGGCAATGGCTTTATTGGCTTTGAATTTTACAATGAGCCAATAAACAAAATAACCGACAAAGGGGGCTACAAAAGCCATATTGAAACAGTTGGCCCCCAGCGCCAAGACTCCCCCATCGCCAAAGAGCAAGGATTGAATAATCAAAGCAATCGAAACTGATACCGTAGCCGCCCACGGCCCCAGAGTAACTGCCAGTAAAGTGGCCCCTATGGCATGGGCCGTAGTTCCGTCGGGAATCGGGACATTAAACATCATGATAATAAATGAAAATGCCGCGCCCATGGCCATCACGGGTATGTTTTTTTTATCCAAGATTTTCGTTACCTTTTTCCCGGCAGCGGCCCAGATGGGAAGCATTACTGCACCCATGACTCCACAAGTCTGAGGACTTAAGTAACCTTCCGGTATGTGCATAATGAATTCCTCCGTATTACATTTTTTATTTTCGTGTTATTATTTTCTTCGTAAAAAGTAAATTTCCTTCTGATATTGGCAAATATTTTCAAAACCACTCATATATCATTTTCTCATCTCAATAGCATAATTATAAAACTGTAACATACACCTCACTAAAATTACCTGAAATACATTTTCCCTATGATAATTTTACTCTAAAGTGGGTTTATGCTTTCTTCAACAGGCGATCGTTATTTCAAAACATAATGTCCGGGTGATACTTCCACCATTTCCCCATCGGTTTTGGCTTTTTTCACATCATAGTCCAAAAGTTTTTTATTCCTTTCATAGATAGGGTCAGGTATAGGGATGGCGGACAAAAGGCTCTGTGTATATGGGTGAAGCGGATTTTCAAATAATTCTTTGGTTGGCGCAATTTCCATAAGCTTACCGTGGAACATCACGGCCACCTTATCACATATATACTTAATGATGGAGAGATCATGGGCGATTAGAAGAAATGAAAATTTCCGTTCCCGTTGCAAACGTTGAAACAAAGTAATGATTTGAGCCTGAATTGAAACATCCAATGATGCAACAGGCTCATCAGCAATAATCAAATCTGGGTTCGTACTTAAACATCTTGCGATGGCGACGCGTTGGCGTTGACCTCCTGAAATTTCTGGAGGATATTTTGTTCCATAGGCGCTATCCAAACCAACTTCCAAAAGCAAGGAATCCACTTTGTCCGGAAGTTCATTTTTGTCCCTGATCATGTGGTTAACTTTCAGCGGCTCGGCAATGATCTGCTCGACCTTCATTCTGGGATTTAAAGCAGCCGCTGAGTCCTGAAAAATAATCTGCATATTTTGGCGGATATCCCTTTTATTTTGATTATATATTTTTTTTTCAGAGATCCGACTACCCTTAAAATATACTTCACCACCAGTGGATGGGTATATTCCCATGATTGTACGCGCAATCGTTGATTTTCCCGAACCGGTTTCACCAACCAGGCCAAAAATTTCTCCTTTATTAATCTGAAATGTCACGCCATCAACAGCCTTAATCGTTAATTCTTTGTTAATATGAAAATGCTGTTTTAAATTATAAACGCTCAAAATTTCCGCATTATTCATGAGTTGGCCATCCTTTTTATAGAAATCGGCGGGATAATCTTTGGCGCTCTCTCGTCAAGCAGCCAAGTAGCCGCACTATGAGTGGAAGAAATCGGAAACATCGGTGGCATTTCTTCGTAATCGATCGCCAAAGCATATTTATTGCGGACCGCAAACGCATCACCAGGCGGAGGAGCCAGCATAACCGGCGGCATACCGGGAATACTGGTTAAAGGTTCTCCTTCCTTGGCCATGGATGGTAACGCTGACATCAATCCCCACACATAAGGATGACGGGGATCATAGAAAATTTCTTCCGCTGTACCAATTTCAACGATTTTCCCGGCGTACATCACGGCCACCCGATCGGCAATACGCGCAACAACCCCTAAATTATGAGAAATAAAGACAATTGAAATACCGGTTTTTTCCCGAATCCTTAAAAGAAGGTCGAGAATTTTGGTCTGAACTGTAACGTCAAGCGCAGTAGTAATTTCATCGGCAAACAATACCTCAGGATTGGAAGCCAAGGCAATTGCCAATACGCATCGTTGCCGCATTCCACCAGAGAAAAAATGTGGCTGTAGTGAAAACATCTGCTCTGGATGGTCGATGCATACTAAATCCAACATTTCTAAGGCCTGTTTTTTGGCCTGGTCCTTGCTCATCTTGTTATGCTTTAAAATAGCCTCGGTAATCTGTTTCCCGATCGGAATGGTTGGATTTAATGTCGTCATTGGGTCCTGAAACGCCATGGATAAAACGCCGCCGCGCAGTTTACGCATTTGTTTTTCATTATAATCCGTTATATCTTCATCGTTAACTATGATTCGCCCCTGTGTTATTTTTGAATTTTTAGGAAGCAGCTTCAAAACCGCTTGACTCATAACGGTTTTTCCACATCCAGATTCTCCTACTACTGCTAGGATTTCACTTTTGTTTAGCGATAAGCTGACGTCCCGAACCGCTTTAACTTCACCCTTGGGTGTATCAAAGCTGACGGAGAAATTTTCAAGCTGTAAAATGGATTGCATCATCTTGGATTACCTCCATTTCTAATACAAGAAAATACTAGGGATTCAGCCGATCCCTAGTACTTCTCAAATTATGATAGTAGTTTGTTGACAGCTTTTATTTTTTGGAAAGGGTCCAATCTTCAATATTCCACATCACGCCAACTGCATGGTGTCCGAGAACCCGAGTTGTATCAAGGCCTTTGAGCCCGCTAATGCCTACATAATTGCCGTGAAGATAGGCGATCAGGACAGATGCTGGTTTTTTGGCGAATTCAATTTCAAATTCACTGTACAAGGTTTTACGTTTAGCAACATCTTTAGTGTGCCTAGCCTTGGTGAGTAGGTCGTCGATTACCGGATTAGAGTATTTCATAGTGTTTGAGCTTCCGTTTGTAACAAATTGTTGATAGGATTGATCCGGGTCGAACTCAGCCGCATAGCCGGCCAAAAAACCGTTATAACCGGCATCCCAGTCGAATTTGGTAACCAGGACAATTTCCATCTCAACACCGGCCTTTTTCAGCTGTTTTGAAACAACATTGGCGATATCGACACGTTCTTCTTCATAATCACGGACCTGAATCGTGAAATGGAATTTTTGGCCATGGCGCCTATAAATGCCGGTACTGTCTTTCTTCCATCCCAACTTTTGCATCTCTTTTGCAAACTTGGCAAGATTATAACTGTAAATGGCAGCGGCCTTATTACCGCCAAAAGTGTTGTTCAATTGGATGGGACTGTATGCGATACGTCCCTGATTGTTCAGCACGCTTTTAATGACGGACGTTTTATCAATGGCATAGTTAAGGACCCCAATTGAATCCTTATTTTTGACCCAGAAATCGGTCCTAAAATCAGGTGATATTGCACGGTAATCAGCCGTCTTGAAATCGTAATTTTTAAAACCGGTTTTACCCCGAAATCTTTTGGCATAGTTGGCATTGAGCCATGCAAGGTCTGCTTCGCCGGATTGCAGCATAAGCGCTTTGGTGCTTTCCACGGCAACAGTTTTATATATTACTTTTTTAATTTTTGGAATTTTATCGTAGTACTTTTCATTTCGCACCAATGATATGGTTCCACCGGCTCTATCCCATTTTTCGAATTTATAACGGCCAGTGCCTACCGGATTTTGGTTGAAAGAGGTTGTGGCAATGTCCTGTTCTTCCAGCAGGTGCTTTGGAAGGATACCAATAGTAAAATAGTCGAGCATTGCGGTGTTATATTTTGAAAGCACAATCCTAACGGTATGTTCATCCGTCGCTTGGACGCTGGAAATATCTTGGTAATTACTAAGTATATCGGCAGATAAGGTTTTATCTTTGGTCAGCTTGTTATAAGTGAAGACAACATCCGCGCTGGTAAAGGGTTTACCGTCATGCCAGAAAACTTCCTGCCTTAGATTGAAGGTATAAGTGAGTGAACTGTCGTCATATGTATAGCTTTTTGCCAAATCTACAACCGGTTTACCGGAAACGTTATATTTCATCAAACCTGAAAAAATAATGTTCGGTAACTCGTTATGACTATCAAGTACCGGGTTGATAGTATCCGTATTCTCGCCTGCATATACCAATGTATCGGAATCGGACCTTAAAGCGTACCCTGTGAAGTTAAGGCAAACTGATATAATACATAATAAAGCAGTCACCAACATTGTAATTTTGTTCCTGCGATTTCGAAAAAACCATTTCGCAAATTTTTTTCTGCAATTCATTAAAAGATCCTCCTCTAATTAATTTTTTGGGATTTTCAGACGATTGTTTTTAGCTTTTATAACATATTTTCCCGTTTGGTGACCTCTTTTCTAAAGTAATAAGCGATATTGGTGATACAAACTAAGGTGGTTACTAAAAAAGCACCCGGTATGATTATGACCCACCATGTATTCAGTAATAACGCTTTGTTTGCAAGGGAAAGCATGCTGCCCCAAGAAATAACATCCACCGGAAGCCCCAGGCCGAGAAAACTCAGAGTAGACTCCATCGACATGCTTGAACTGATACTGGATACAACAACAAACATAATTGTTGAAATAAAATTCGGTATCAAGTGTCTGCACATGATATGCAGAAAATTTCCTCCCATACATCGCGCAGCAAGCACGTATTCGCTGTTGCGGATCTGCCTGACCTCGCTTCGTACAAGTCTTGCCAAGGCGCACCATCCGGTTACGCCGATGACCAATGATATCTTCATGATATTCCGTGTGCCCATAATCGAGGTAAGCAATAATACCAGCAATAATATCGGGACACTGTTAATAAGTTCGGGGACACGCATCATGCCGACGTCAATGCGTGAATTGGCGATTCCGCTGATGCAACCGTAGCTGACGCCAATTATGGTAATAATCACCATGCTTAGGAGGCCGATAATAATTGATACCCGTCCGCCA
This sequence comes from Bacillota bacterium, assembly GCA_003501335.1. GTDB lineage: Bacteria > Bacillota > UBA4882 > UBA8346 > UBA8346 > UBA8346. Next base: position 6,620 of record DNPQ01000189.1, on the reverse strand, counting down.
TACCAGATCATAGAAAATATGTCGCGCCCCAGCGAATCGGTACCGAAATAAAAATTTGCATTAGGCGCTTCGCTGAGATTTTCCAAATAAAAACCGGTTGGGTCATGGTTATATACTTTTTCCGCAAAAATGCACCCCAATACAATGATGCCGAGAATAATAATTGATAGAATCGGCTTTCCCTTTAATCCATGCCCAAAAGGTTGCTTTTTTACCTCAGAGGCATGTATCTTGTAATTCGCGCCGACTATAACGAATTGCTCTGCGCATTTTCCCGCCATGCCGACACCTCCATCAATTTCATTCGCGGGTCGATCACTTCATTTATCGATTGGGCGATGATACTGCTTAAAATAACCATTACGCCGGTAACCAACACTACCAACATTAATAAATTGTAATCATGATATTTAGTGCTTTCCACGGAGAGTGCCCCAATACCCGGATAATTGAATACCGACTCTGCAATATAAGTACCGCTCAATACGTGAGGGATCGAAATGGCCATGATGCTGACGATAGTCGGCGCTACATTGCGTAAACAATGTTTAAAAACGATTTCGGTTTTGGTACAGCCCTTTGATTTCGCCAACAGTACATAATCCTTTCGAACTTCATCCAAAAGCTTATTTCTAATCATATAGGCGTAATACCATAGATGGCTGAGGAACATCACTATTAGCGGCAAGATCATATGCTGGATTCGATTAATGATATTGTTCGATTCACTGATATCATAGGCCCCGCTGCTTGGCAACCAGTTAAGATTGATACTAAAAATCAAAACCAGAACAACGCCCAGCCAAAATGGGGGTATATAATAGGCTGCCGTCCCTACCTTGCAAATGATTCGGTCAATTGGCGTATCCTCATTCATTGCGCAAAACAAAGCGAGCAAAGTGGCGAAGAGGAAAATAAGTATATAGGCCGTGCCCCCGAGTATCAAAGTGTTTCCGATGAGTGGCGTGATTACCTCCAACGCCGGCATTTTATATTTCAGCGACAAGCCGAAATCACCATGGACCGCATTGACGATCCATTTGATATATTGGGTATATATAGGAGCATCGAGACCCAGGCGTACTCGCGCGGCATCTAGCTCCTGAGCGGTCATGGATTCGACCGAATCACCGTAAAATGATTGCAGTGGATCGCCGGGCGCAAGACGCGCTAAGTAAAAAACTCCCACTGACAATATAAACATGGTAAGCATAAACCATAATGCGCTGTTGATTATCTTTTTAAAGACCGCTGACTTTCTGCCCAAGGATATAGCCCCCACCTTTATTTACATTTGTAAAAATAAATATTTAGAATCAACATCTAAGCATACTTAATTTTTAAATTGTTTCTTAAGTGGCGATTTTTGTTCCCATAAGAACAAACCATGGTTCATAGTCAAAGCCTGGACGAGTCAATCCCTGCAATTTTTCAAGTTTTACGTCAATTAGTCCGTTTCGTTCCAATAATGCTATCAATTCTTCCATGCGCGCGCCTCTGATCGGAAGCTGTGCCTCAACGGCGTCGTCTTCATAAACACTAGTTTTGTTAGCGGTCAGTCCCAATCCTTCCTTCATTCGATTGAAGCAGAAAATTTTTCCACCAGGCTTAAGGATTCGACGCCATTCTTTTATTGTGGCGTCAGGCTTAACAAGTGTCCAGATAAGACGGGAGTTGATGATATAATCGGCAGTATTGTCCATGAAAGGAAGCATCAGGACATTTCCATCCATAAAGACTGCATTTGTGCTATTCATTTCGGCATGATTCACTGCATATTTCAGCATTTCCTTGGAAACATCAATTCCTATGGTCGAATATCCAAGCTTTGCTGTCATATTGGCCAGGAAGCCTGTTCCAGTTCCTAAATCCAGGATACTTTTGTTTATATCTGTGCCTAAAAGATTCTTTAATGAATGCATCCAAGCATCGATATCCTCCGTGTCATGTTCTTCATCAAAAGTAAAAGAGCTTTTATCCCAATATACTTCTATTTTTTTAACAACGCGGGCTATTTCCACTTTTTGACCTCTTTCATAAATATAATAAAAAGCCCCGAAAGTTAATATGCTAACGCAATAAACCTTCGTGGCTTAAATAACAGCGCTTTATTAATTTATATTGTTTTTTACTTATACGCCTTTAATTTCATCAATTCACTAGTCTTGTGACTTAATAAGCCTTCGTGGCTTAATTTCAATTTAAAGTATCCTAGTGGAAATGGATTATTAATAGTTTATTAACCAAGTTTTCCACTACAATTTTGCTAACTTTCCTTATTTTTTAAAGTTTGAATCGTTGTCTCTAACAAATGTGGAAATGATACGTTTTTATCCATACCAGCAATTTTTATATTACACCTATTTAATGGTAATAGCACTTTTCTGGCAGGACTTTCAGCAATTGCCCTTGCCATTAAGGGTGTTAATTCGCCAAGCATTGAATTAGCGGCTATTATTCCTAGGGGGCCTATGATTGTATCAACTCGACATGCATTGTATATTATTGCATTTTCTCCCGTTGCGCCCTCATTAGCTCCTGCTTTGATCATGCCGGAAGTAGCCAAGGAATTAGTTCCCAACGCAATGATTTCAGTATCTCCCGGCAGTTCTTTCCGCAATTTTTCGACAATTAATTTTCCGATACCACCGCCTTGCCCGTCTATTACCGCGATTTTCATCCTATCCCCCTCAAAATAAACTTCCATAATTCCAATTCAAACAAAACTATAAAATTAACTTATACTTCTTAATCTTCATGGTTTATATTGCTGACTTTAACTATTCTTAAAGAGAAAACTTGCAGTATATATTTTAAAATTATAATTTAAAAAGTCAAAAATATTTAAAATATCTCTTTCTGTTAAAAATCAATAAGACCAATATTCCTCTTTTCTTAAAATTTTTGGAGATTTAAGTACCCCCGGTATGTGCATGAAAAATCATCTCAGTATTACGTTTTTTATATTCGTGTTATTGTTTTTCTCTAAAAATAATTATTTTCCTTCTAAATATCTAAATATTTTTAGGATTTATCTGCAAAATATTTTTAATATCAAAAGGAAGTAACACAAGTTTTAAAATCTTATTTTAATTCATCATATTCCTTCCAATAAAGCATGAGTGTAAATTATAAACCCAATTGTCTCGCATTCTCCATAAATAAATCAATCAATGTCGGTGCTTTAGAAGACGGAAAGTTAATCAATTCCACATACCTGCATTTAGCGACCTCGGCGATAGGCATCCCTTGCGGATTATGAAAATTATCAATGATCAAATCCGATCCCAATTTAGCATACTCCATCACTTTGGCCGGGCTCAACTCTTCCGCGCTAAAAACTCCCACGATGTTATAGCCAAGCCATTTAACAAAGGCTTGCTGGTTTTCCTGGACTAATACCTTAACAAGGGAAAGCTTTTTCTGCTCAGTCCGTTTCAGAATACCAGCAGTTACTTGATTAAAGCGGGTTTCCCATTTTCTCTCTTTCGCTTGAGTGCCAAACTGCGCTGCTAAAATTCGGGCTTGTTTTTCGAGAATGGCAGGTACATTTGTGGTTTCTACTGTAAATACTTTGTTTGGCGGAAAACCGCTGGCATCAAGCAACTTTTTAACAAACGGTTCATACCCGGCGTAGACAAAGGCAGTGGCTTCTTTCAACTTGGCAATGTCCGACGGTCGGTAATCATACTCCGGCGGATGCTTTAGTTCCAGCGGTGCCAAGATCCTTACTTCATCCGCCCCGGCAGCCGCAGCGATAGCCCCGGTCCAACTGGTGGATGCCACTACAATTACCTTCGATTCAGCGTCTGAAACTTGCGTTCCCGTTAAACCGGCTGAACATATGAGAAGCAATAATCCAATCAGCACTGTCGATAAAAATTTCTTCAGCCCTTTAAAAATAATCATCTTTCATTCGCTCCTCTCAATTTAGAAACCAAGCCATTCAATAGGCTGGTCACACATACCAAGCCAACTGCGACCAAAGTGATACTGGCGCCACTGGGAAGATCAAAAACCATGGAAGCCGTCAGTCCGCCTACTTGAGATACAATCCCGTAAATAGCCGACAGGATCAGGGCTTCTTTCAACCCACGCGCCAAGCTTAAAGCAGCCATTGCCGGTAAAAGTACTGCAGCATCAATCAACAATGCCCCCACCATGCGAAAGTTGACTCCGATTGCCAGGCCAGTCAATAAAAGAAGACCATTTCGGATAAGTTTTACCGGAACACCAAGGCCTTCCGCCAGAACAGGGTTATAAAGCACCATCTGAATTTCCCGGTAAAAAATAATAAAAATAAGGATAATAATCCCCGCCAGCATTCCAATTGCCCATAAATCTAAAGATTGTAAAGCAAGAATGTTTCCGGTAAAAAGAGCAAAAGCATCCATTGCCGAGACTCCGGCTTTATAAAACAGCATAAAAGCCAGTCCCAAAGAGCCGGTCATAAACAAAACTCCAATCGCTCCGGTATCGATTTTTATGGAATCACCGGCAGGCCCCAGCAATAAGGAAGCGATTCCAATTCCAATTAAGGCACCAAGCAACGGTGAGAATCCGATTACCATACTTACCGCTGCTCCTAACAAAGCGACATGCATTAAAGCAAAACGCACTGTAGTCAGATTAAGAGTTAACACCACAACCCCCAGAAGTGAAATTCCGGCCCCCGACAGAAAAGCCCCTAAAAAAGCTTTCTGGAATAATGAAACTTTCAAATAATCAAATAATCCCATTTTGACGGCTCCAATTCAGAGAAGATGGACTTACCATATCCTGGCCCGTTAGTTGCCGAAGCTTTCCCCCTGTCATTTGAAAAGCCCGGTCCGTCAACTTCGGTAATTGCCAAGATTCATGAGTGATTACCACCAAAGTTAAGCCCTGTTCCAGCTTCAATCTTTTCATAAGATGAAGCAGTTCTTCACGGGACTTCTGATCTAAAAAGGTAGTAGGTTCATCTAACAAAAGAATAGTCGCCTCTCTGACCAAAGCCCTGGCAATGGCGACTTTTTGTTGTTCACCGCCTGATAAATACCGGCAATCATTCCATTCCTTAGAAATTAACCCCATCCACTTTAAGATATCGATAGTGACTTGAATATCCTTTGGGCCAGGCCTTTTCCCATAAGAGAAACCTTTGCCCCATCTTCCCATCAAGACAGCATCATGGACTGAGATAGGGAGTTTTCCCGGTAAAGTTTGTTGGGGCACATAACCGATCTGTCGCCGTACCCAACGGCGTTCTTTTTCACTGCTCAGCTCATGGCCTAATACACTTATTTTTCCTTGAAACGGCGGCAATAACCCCAGGATGGTTTTAAACAAGGTAGTCTTTCCAGTTCCATTCGATCCGGCAATACTGATACATTCCCCTTTCTGAACCTGTAGATTCAGGCCACCAAGGATCTGTTTCCTACTATAGCCAATCCCCAAATTTTCAATTTCAATTACCAGATCATCACTCATCATTCAACCTCAGTATTTATTTGCTGCTAAAGCGGTGGATAGTTAGTCTGCCTTTGGTTTTAACACCCAAATATCAGTAAATTACCAATACTTTTTCAATGTCTCATCACAAATATTTTTCTTTTTCAAGATAATTTATAACATAATCTTTGATACCGTTTTTCAATGTAAATCTGTAATTATCATCAATTTTAATATAATTGTTAATCTTTCCCATATCGGCTTTTGTAAAATATTGATATTTCGATTTTAGATTTTCAGGCATATCTATATAGCTAATTTTTGGTTCAATATTTAGCGACTCAAAAATTTCCTTTACTAAATCATTCCATGTATGAGCCACACCAGAGCCGATATTAAAAATGCCATGAATCTTATCATCAAAAATAATCTGTCTGACTATCTCAACCGCTTCTTTTATATATAAAAAATCACGTTTTTGCTCCCCGTTTAGAAATTCCGGCTTATAAGATTTAAATAAATTAACCTGTCTATTTTCTTTTATTTGCAAATATGCTTTTGAAACGACACTCCGCATTTCATCTTTATGATATTCATTAGGGCCATAGATATTAAAAAATTTTAGCCCAACAATTTTATTTAACATTTTATTTTTAGAAGCATATAAATCAAATAAATGTTTGGAATACCCATACATATTTAAAGGCCTTAATAAATGTAACCCATCTTCCATGTCAGAGTATCCTAATTCTCCTGCGCCATATGTCGCAGCGCTGCTTGCATATACAAACCGGATATTATTCCGTAATGCATATTCAGCCAATGTTTTAGTATATTCATAGTTATTTTCAATCAGATAGCGATTATCAGTCTCGGTCGTTGAAGAACACGCACCCATGTGAATTAAATATTTAACATTCTTCAAGTACGCTTTATTATTTCTTATATCATCAATAAAGCGATCTTTTTCGCAATAATCTAAATACACCCTATTTAATAGATTTTTCCATTTATCACTGTTTTGGCCCAAACTATCCACAACCAGAATATCAGTGATATTTAATTCGTTTAATCTCCAAATAATAGCGCTTCCGATAAAACCGGCACCGCCAGTAATTACAAACATTAATGTCACCAACCATTCTTAAGATATTAAGATAAATAATATTATTGAAGTCAATATTCCAGAT
>DNPQ01000332.1 GCA_003501335.1 Bacillota bacterium | reverse complement strand
GATCACTGATTTCCCAATGCCATGAGCCGTTGTGTTCGATTTGCCAAAACAGATTGGTGCCGGTTTCCTGGTTTTCCAGATACCCCATAGGCAGATATTCCTTGGTTGACCAATTACCGGTATTGGTTACCGCAATACATTTCGAAGAACGCTGGACTCCCCGGACCACTGATTTCGAAAAGCCGAGTTCCGGAAAACGGTAAGAACGCCATTGCAGTTCCCTTTGCCACGAATTATGCGGAATATAAAGCCTCATTTTCTCATCCGGGTCCTGTAAACCTTCTTTGGCGATGCCCGTTAAGGCAAACGAAGAAACGTATTCAAGGCCCAATATCTCGTTGCCCTTGTTTTCCAGCGCCGTCCAGGATCGCACCACCGGTATCCCGTTGAAGAATTGGAAATGACTAGTCACCTCTAAGCCTGTCTCCTGATCAAAGGTGGTAATCTCCAATTTTCTGCCGGATTCATTATGATAATCTTGATGGTTTTTATAGAGCAGCCGGTAGCCGGGGGCAGTCACCGTATATTTTGTGCCATGGCGTTCTTCCGGACGATCCAGGCCGGATACCATCACTTCAACAAGCCTGAATCCAACCTTTTCCCCATCACCGGCTATAGTGTCCTCATGAAACGGAAACGCCGAAAAATGGAGCAGTTTAACTGTAGATTCGGCAGTGATCTCTACTATCATATATAAACCATTTTCTTTGATATCAATGATTTGGCCCATTACCATACTCCTAATCGATTATTGAACGGCCCGTTGCCAGTAACTTGAGATCATACGGTTCGTTTTCGGATTGATTGCCATCGGTGAATACTGAAAAAAGATATTCCTTTGTGATTCAATAGCCCCGTCCGGCTATGCTTCAATTTTATTCAGCCAGTTCCAGCTCAATTGGACCCCCGAATGTATCCGGCGTCAGTTTTAATCCCAACCCATCAACTTCGGTCCAGCCTCCGGAAACAGACAGCGGTTTCTTGAAGATTCCACGGAATACAATATTCCATGGTTTACCGGCGCCTTCAACCTGAAGAGAAATATGACGATCCCTTCGAATCAAGCTTACTTTTAATTTCAAGCTACCGGTTTGGTTATATACGAATGTTGAAGCTACTTCCCCTTCACTTAATTCAAAAGCATGGAAAGTAACTCCATCAGCATAATCATAGTCCGGCTTTTGCTCATTATTACCCATAGCTATAATGGAGTTGGGACGTACAAACAAAGGTAAACTTAAAAAATCATACCTTTCCTTCCGCCAGCCGCCCCCAACTGCTTTTAGGCCGCTTAGAAAATGAGTCCAATTTCCTTCCGGCAAATAATAAGTGACTTCGCCATCTTCACTGAAGACCGGCGCCACCAATAAGGAATCACCCAGCATATATTGGCGATCCAAATAATCACAAGCCGGATCACGGAAGAACTCCAGCATCATTGCCCGCATCACCGGGACCCCGGTAGTTGCCGCCTCACAGGCCTTCGCAAACAAATAAGGCATCAGCCGGCATTTTAATTTGGTGAAAAAACGGACTACATTGACAGCCTCATCATCGTATAGCCATGGCACCCGGTAAGAGCTGCTGCCGTGCAAGCGGCTATGGGAGGATAACAATCCAAAAGCCACCCAGCGTTTATAAACATCGGCCGATGCAGTATTCTCAAAGCCGCCAATGTCATGGCTCCAAAACCCGAAGCCGGACAAGCACAAAGATAAACCACCCCGCAAACTCTCTGCCATCGATTCATAAGTCGCCCAGCTGTCACCGCCCCAATGAACCGGATATTGCTGTGACCCGACTGTAGCCGACCTTGCAAATACCGCAGCTTTCCCTTTTCCTAATCTTTCTTCGAGCAGTTGATAAACGACTTTATTGTATAGTAAAGTGTAATAATTGTGCATTTTATAGGGATCGGAACCGTCAAAATAAACCACATCCGTGGGAATCCGTTCGCCAAAATCCGTCTTAAAGCAGTCAACCCCCATATCGACTAATTGACCGAGATAACCGGCAAACCATTGGCACGCTTTCGGGTTGGTAAAATCCACAATGGCCATTCCGGCTTGCCAACGATCCCATTGCCAAACATCGCCGTTAGATTTTTTCAACAAATATCCGTTTGCCATTCCTTCATCAAACAGCTTTGAACGCTGGGCAATATAAGGATTAATCCACACACAAATTTTCAAGCCTTTTGCTTTTAAACGGGCCAGCATTTTTTCCGGCTCGGGAAACACTTGGTCATCCCACTGATAATCACATAAATGAAATTCCTTCATCCAGAAACAGTCGAAATGAAAAACATGCAAGGGTAAATCCCGTTCGGCCATGCCATTGATAAAAAAATTGACCGTTTCTTCATCATATTGGGTTGTAAATGAAGTGGTCAGCCATAGCCCAAAGGACCAAGCCGGAGGCAGGGCCGGTCTGCCCGTCAGAGCCGTATAATTCATGAGGATTTGTTTGGGTGAAGGCCCGTTGATCACATAATACTCTAAAAATTCGCCGGGAACACTAAACTGCACTTTGGATAATTTTTCCGAGGCCACTTCAAAAGAAATCTTTTCAGGATGATTCACAAAAACGCCATAACCTTGATTGGTTAAATAAAAAGGAATATTTTTGTAGGTTTGCTCTGAACTGGTCCCGCCGTCTTCATTCCAAATATCGATGGTCTGTCCATTCTTCACAAAAGCGGCAAACCTTTCTCCCAGACCGTAAACATAAGATCCTACGCTCAAGTGCAACTGCTCCCGCATAAATGTCTGATCATTTCCAGGAATACCGCCGTTATTGACAACATAAGCGGCGCTGCGGGGACCACTGCCGGTCAGTCGCTCCGTATCATTCCAAAAGTCTACTGACCACTCTTTGCCTTTACCGATTTCCACCCGTAGGTTTCCGCTACGTAAGCTGATTACCGATTCATTACTGGTAATTTCCGCTTTTCCCTCGCCCTGATGCAGTTCAAAACTGGGGCCCCGATTGGACTGGCCCTTAAAATGCCACATTTGCACCCCAATAACATCCGGCAGCGGCGAAAAAAAACGCAACGTCATAGAGCCAACATCAACGGTATTGGCCCGGTCCTCAATGGGATGAAAAGGGGCATGGATTGTAATGGAATTATCATCCTTTTCCCAATCATAAACCTGAATCGGATTATAAACTGTAATTCCCTGGCGGGTCAACCATTGACCGTCGGAAAATTTCATACTCTTCCCTCCATTCATTTTTGCTGAATAAAAGTATTACCGAAAAGATTTCCACCCTTCCGGTAATACTTTGACCAATCTATGGATTCCTACCCGATTACTTCACGCCGCCCAATTTAATCCATGCTTGTTGAATTTCATTGATGGCTTCATCCCGGGTCTTGGCTTTTGCAATATAAGCCTGCATAATTTCACCAAGTTTTTGATGGAAACTATCCAAAGAATAGTTGATAGCTAAGGGGCCTACCGGCTCTTTCTTCATTATTTCCTGAGCTGCTTTCGGTATTTGCAGATTGGGTGCCGGTGCATTGACAATCGGCGGTACTACTTTTGCTACTTTGGGGAACCAGGTATTTCTGCCGTAATCAGAAGTATACATCCAATTAATGAACTTTTTGGTTTCGGCTAAAACCTTGGAATCTTTGGCAATCCGCAGGGCTTGATCAGCGCCGTAAATAATCTTGCTGTTTTTGGGATCTTCATTGATCGGATATCCCATAATTCCCAATTTGATGTTGGGATCCAATTTCAAAATACCCTCTTCTGCCCAGGCACCTTGTCCAGTAATCATAGCCACTTTACCAGTGCCCATTGCACTGACTTCACCGTTGAAATCACATTCTAAAGGTTTCGCTGCGCCATACTTCACTGTCAAATCGACAAAATCAAAATATTGGTTTAAAATCGGGTGTTGTTTAAAAGTTGTTTTACCGGCAATAAAATCAGCTACCAATTTGGAAGGATTATTGCTGGCTGCATCCAAGAAATGTTGGAAGATATGTTTATATACCCACCACTCTTTGTAGCCGTTTCCGAAAGGAGTAATTCCTTTGGCCTGCAGCTTTTTGCAAGCCGCTTCCATCTGGCTCATGGTTTTCGGTACGGTTGTAATTCCGGCTTTGGCAAAGAGTTCTTTGTTATAAACGAGGGCGAAAACGTTTCCCTTAATCGGGAACCCTAAGACTTTTCCATTATAGGACATATCATTGCGAATTGTTGCGGTCATCGCTTTGGCTAACGGTTCTTTGGTCAGATCTGCTGAATATTCGGCATAGGATTCAATTTCGCCGCCTGCAGTCGTCTGGA
>DNPQ01000128.1:4763-9336 GCA_003501335.1 Bacillota bacterium | reverse complement strand
GACGGGAACGATTACTTTGGGAAACCGGATGGCCACCGAGTTTATTCCCGCTCCTGGCATAACCGCCGCAGAGTTGGCGGATGCCGCCCAGATCGCGTCTTTATCGGATGAGACACCGGAAGGCCGGAGTATTGTCATCCTCGCTAAAGAACAATATAACATCCGGCAACGTGATCTGACCAAACTCGGAGCCGTCTTTGTACCCTTTAGCGCCCAAACCAGGATGAGCGGCGTCAATTTGGAACAGCGGGAGATCCGCAAAGGCGCAGCTGATGCCATTATTACTTATGTGAAGAGCCAAGGCGGGGAAGTTCCCTCCGAGGTGCAAAAAAGCGCGGACCGGATCGCCAAAGAGGGTGGAACGCCTTTGGTAGTAGCCGAAGGCAGTCAGGCTTTGGGAGTTATCTACTTAAAAGACGTGGTCAAGGGGGGAATGAAGGAACGCTTTGCGGAATTACGCCGCATGGGGATTAAGACCGTCATGATCACCGGCGACAATCCGTTGACTGCGGCGGCGATCGCTGCCGAAGCCGGAGTCGACGATTTTATGGCGGAAGCGACTCCCGAGGCCAAACTCCAACGGATCCGTGAATATCAGACTCAAGGACATCTCGTTGCTATGACCGGTGACGGCACCAATGATGCTCCGGCCCTGGCCCAGGCGGATGTGGGGGTGGCGATGAACAGCGGCACCCAGGCCGCCAAGGAAGCGGGCAATATGGTCGATCTCGACAGCAATCCCACCAAACTCATTGAAGTTGTTGGCATCGGGAAACAACTGTTGATGACCAGAGGTTCGCTTACTACTTTTAGCATTGCCAATGATGTGGCCAAATATTTTGCGATTATTCCGGCGATGTTTGCTGTTACCTATCCACAACTTAATGCCCTGAATATCATGGGGCTGGCCAATCCTCAAAGCGCAATCTTGGCGGCAGTGATTTTTAACGCCTTGATTATCATTGCCTTGGTACCTTTGGCTTTGAAAGGTGTGGCTTATCATCCGCTCGGCGCCAACCAATTACTGCGAAGAAATATGTTTATCTATGGCTTAGGCGGGCTGATTGTCCCGTTCATCGGTATTAAACTAATCGATCTGTTGATTAATGTGCTTTAATAGAGCATGCAGAAAGGAAAGTGTTGAAGCATGTGGAAAATTGTTATACGGGCATTCTTACTTTTATTGGCCGTGACCGTCTTGACCGGGGTACTTTATCCGTTGGCTGTGACCGGGCTGGCGCAACTTTTTTTCCCTAGCCAGGCCAATGGCTCACTCATTCGTAATCAAGGCAAAGTAATCGGCTCGGTTTTAATCGGCCAAGATTTTCGGTCGCCGCGGTACTTTCACGGCCGACCTTCCGCGGCTAACTATGACGCCACGGCGTCCGGCGGTTCCAATCTGGGGCCGACCAACCGTGTTTTACTCAAAACCATTGCCGATCGTGTCAAAGCAGTTCGCCAGGAGAACCAGTTGTCAGTGGATCATCCCGTACCGAGCGATCTGGTGACCGCTTCGGCAAGCGGGTTGGATCCACATATATCACCGGATGGCGCTCTATTGCAGATTCCACGGGTAGCCAAATCCCGGAGACTTTCTGTAGCGACGGTCCGTCAATTGGTTCAGAAATATACGGAACATCCCGTCCTAGGAATACTGGGATCTTCCCGGGTCAATGTGCTGCGGATCAATCTGGCTTTGGATTCATTGAAAAATGGAGGTTGATGGAGCATGATCCCTTTGGAATCACGGGCTGATCCTGATGCGCTGCTTGACAAGATCCGCCAGTCGGGCCGGGGAAAACTAACGGTTTTTCTCGGCTCCTCCGCCGGAGTCGGTAAGACGTATGCCATGTTGGCGGCAGCTAAAGAATGTTTATTAGAAGGCAAGCAGCTTCTGATTGGTTGGGCCGAAACCCACGGTCGCGTCGATACCGAGGCTTTGGTCCATGGTATCCCGACGATTCCACCGTGTTCCCTTGTATATCAAGGCCGAACCTTCCAGGAGATGAATTTGAGCGAAATCCTACGTCTTCATCCCCAAATCGTGCTGGTGGATGAGTTGGCGCATACGAATATTCCCGGTTCTCTCCATATCCGGCGCTATCAAGACGTGGAGGAATTGTTGACCGCAGGTATCGATGTTTATACCACTGTGAATATTCAACATATTGAAAGTCTGAATGATGTGGTGGCGCGAATCACCGGAGTCGTCATGCATGAGACCGTCCCGGATCGGGTGCTACAGGGTTCCGAGATTAAACTGATCGACATCCCCCCGGAGGCGCTGCTGCAACGACTGGCTGAAGGCAAAGTCTATATGCCGACGCAGGCTAAAGAAGCAGCCAAAAATTTCTTTCGGGTCGGTAATCTTACGGCTCTGCGGGAACTGGCGCTTCGCTATACGACTCAACACATTGATACGGACCTCGAAACCTATATGCGGGCTCATGCAATCTCCGGCCCATGGCCTGCTGCGGAGCGAATTATGGTCTGCGTGAGCGAGAGTCCCTTCTCGGCGCAACTCATTCGAACGGCGTATCGTTTGGCTGCCAGTTTAAAATCTCCGTGGATTGCAGCGTATATTGAAATACCCCGTCTTGAAGTGGCCAGTGACAGAGAAAAACAAGCTTTAGCTGAGAATCTACGGCTCGCCGAAGAATTAGGGGCAGAGCTTGTAACGATCGTCGGGGATGAGGTTGCTTCTGAAATTATTCGTTTGGCTCGGCGGCGGAATGTGACTCATCTGCTCATCGGAAAACCGGCTCTATCCAATATTCACCAGTTTTTTCGCGGCTCAATCTTTAGCAAAATACTAAAACAAAGTGAAGGTTTGAGTGTCCATATCATATCTGAAGCGGCCAAGAATGCGACGCAGCGTCTGACGCCGCGCCGGGCGCCATCAAAGATCCGACTAATGCCCGCCTTCTTAACCATTACGATGGTAGCTTTGATTACCGTCTTGGGAAAGTTCATTGAATCGACTTTCGGATTAGTCAATATCGCGTTGGGTTTCTTATTACCGGTCATGGTCTCGGCGATCTTATGGGGACGGTATACGGCATTATTAGGCGCATTTATCGCGGCAATCTTTTTTGATTTTTTATTTATTCCCCCGGTTCTTCATTTTACTGTCTCGGATGTCCGGTATTTATTCAGTTTTGTTATGTTTCATGTGGTGGCGTTTGTAACAGGCACTTTGGCGGGGCGTTTGCGGCATCACGCCCATGAGGCGAGGAAACGTGAGGTTCGAATCTCAGCCCTCTACTCTTTGAGTAAAAACATTGCCGGTACCGAAGGTTTGGATACGGTACTGGAAATGGCGGCGGAACGTATTGCCGAATCCGTCAATGCCACAGTGGTGATACTATTAGCTAACGAATCTGGAGAATTACAAGTCAAATCTTGCGCCAATCCCAAAGGGAAGATAAGCGCTCATTTTGTAAATGACAACGAATGGGCTGTGGCCGCTTGGGCATACCATCATGGGCAGATTGCCGGGCATGGCACAGACACATTGAATGGGGCTAAAGGCCTTTATATGCCGCTGGTCTCCGATGAACAGAGCATTGGGGTTATTGCGACTCAGTTTTACAGTAGCGACAAAGTGCTCGACCCTGATAAACATCATCTAATTGAGGCCTTTGCCAATCTGATCGTCTTGGCGGTAAAAAGAATTACCCTGGCGGAAGCCTCCAAACAAACCTATCTGTTGCGCGAATCGGAACGGCTGTGGATGACCATGTTTAACTCGCTTTCCCATGATTTGCGTACTCCGCTTTCTTCAATCATTGGAGCGGTTACCGGGTTATTGGAAGAAGGGGAGTTATTTGATCGGTCGGCCCGAAATGAATTGTTAGGCACCATTGAGCAAGAGGCATTGCGGATGAACCGCTTAGTGGGTAACCTTTTTGATATGGCCCGGTTGCAAAGCGGTATGCTCCAATTGAAGAAAGAATGGTGCGATATCGAGGAGATTGTGGGCATTGCCCTCAATGATCTGCGGCGTTCGTTGGGTAGCCGGCCGGTCAAGGTGGATCTTGAGCCGGACCTTCCTTTGATCCGGGCGGATATGGGACTTATTGAACAAGTATTCGTTAATCTATTGGATAATGCCATTAAATATTCGCCTAGTGAAACGGAACTTTCGGTAAAAGCCCGATGCCAACAGGAGGAACTCCAAGTTTCAGTATATGATCAGGGTGAAGAAATTCCGCAAGGCGAGATTGGAGCGATCTTCGACCAGTTTTATCGAGGAAAAACTTCTCAAGCCGCTAAAGGAACCGGTTTAGGTTTGACGATTTGTAAAGAAATCGTCAATGCCCATGGTGGCAGAATCTGGGCCGAGAGCCCGGAAGGTCAAGGAACTACGATTACGTTTACCCTACCGCTCTCCGCCAATTCTCCCAAGGGTATTCCTGAAGGAAACGAGCTGATGAATCATGAGCGATAATAGTCCCCACATTCTGGTCATTGATGACGAACCGCAGATCCGTCATTTTTTGAAAGTAGCGCTAACGGCTCACGGGTTTGAAATGATTGAAGCTTCATTGGGCCAGGACGGACTCAATGAAGC
>DNPQ01000128.1:1204-4395 GCA_003501335.1 Bacillota bacterium | reverse complement strand
GTGATTATTCTTTCTGTCAAAGAGCAAGAAGACACCAAAATTGCAATGCTGGATGCCGGAGCGGAGGACTATATCACTAAGCCCTTCGGAATGGGCGAGCTCCTAGCTAGGATCCGCGTGGCGTTACGCCGTTCCTCCAAAGAAACGGAGGAGCCTGTTTTAGAGCTTGACGATCTCCGGATTGACCGATCCAAACGGATTGTAAGCATAGATGGGCACCCAATCAGGTTGACGCCCACTGAATATAACCTCATTAAAACCTTAGCTTCAAGTCCGGGGCGGGTCTTTACCAACATTCAATTATTGAAAGTCGTCTGGGGTCCGGCTTATGAGAATGAAACCCATTATTTAAGAGTGTTTATCGCCCAATTGCGCCGCAAAATTGAAAAAAATCCTTCCCAACCCATTCACTTCATTACTGAACCGGGCGTAGGGTACCGGTTGATGTAGAATGGCAGACCGAGTTCAAATAGTCCTCCAGTCAATAGACATACAAGAGGGTTTGGAGGGTTGGCGTCTTTAAATCACACATCCACCAGATAGCCGCCGGAGAAAACATCTACCCGATGGCGGCTATCGGTTTAATCCATCACAATTTTAGTATTATTACAACTTTTTCAGAACTATCCTAATCTCAATCCCTCATTGAACTTACCGATATGGAACGGACGTTCCGCTTAAATTTGCTCCGGTGGACGCAATCAATGACTTATATATTTTTTTTAATCTTATCACGATCGGTGAGCTTCCCTTACAAATTGGCGAAGATTGGTATTAGTATACTCATCTTCGCTTCATATTTTTAAGGTGTATTGAACTAAAAAATTATTACTTATCTTATTTGATTTCTGTCTTTATACTATTTTTACGCTGTTCATCTTGTTCTTAACACTTTCTTTACCGCAAAGCAGCTATAATGAAGGTGTTGATACGATGATTGATTCCTAAGAGTAGGAGGTCGATATATGTTTTTTAAAATAACAAAGTCGGAATCACATTTGATAGTGGGATGTGGTAGCTGATATTGCTATAAACCTTTATGAACATGTTGAAAAATGTAATCACTCTGGATAATGATGGAAATTTATTCAAAAGGCTGTCGCCAAGTTATAAAGGGATGCCGAATTAGAGTGGATACATGATAAAAAAGGATAGAGAGGTGTTAAGTTATGAAACGTATTGGTGATACTATCAAAGGAACAGTGCTTCCGCTAGTATTCTTCATAATTATGGTAGGTATCGCTTTTTTGATGCGAATGGCTATGGTAATGCGCTATATTCATTAATAGGAGTAATTAAGTTTAAAACCATAAAGAAATTTTTCCAAGTATTTGATTTTCTTAATAGTTTTGTCAATGAGGAAACTGCTGAAGCGAAATCCGAATCGGTAAGGTGGGTAAAAATGGTTCCGAGAGAAATCGATTAGACAAAATTTTGTAATGAAAATGAGACCATAACCTTTATCATGAAAAGAGATGATTGGAATGAAGGATTTTTTGGCCAATGTCGGATTGTTTGCGATTTTTGCTCTGATAGTTATAGTTATTAAAATTTCTTATGATTATTTTTATTATAACAGGCCATAATCATGAAAAAAGCAATAGTACCAACCCCTTATTGCGAAATCGATTGCAAAGGAGACGTGAAAAAATGATTAAAATTGAGGCAATTTTCCGTCTATGTAGATTCGAGGCAGTAAAGGCCGCTTTAGCCAAGGTTGATGTCCGGGGTATGACCGTTTCTGAAGTCAAAGGATGTGGAAAACAAAAAAGAGCCATAGAACATTACCGGGGCTCTGAATATGAGATCCTCTTTCATCCAAAAGTAAAAATTGAGATCGTCACTTTAAAGGAGAACATGAATAAGATTATCGATGCTATTTCATATGCAGCGCGAACTGATGAAACCGGTGACGGAAAAATTTTTGTATCGGAAATAGCAGAAGTAGTCCATATAAGGACCGGTCAACGGGACTAAAATGTTTTTTAACGTATCGTACCGGCGCCTTTTACAGCAGGCCCGGAAAAGACGTTCCGTTTAGGCAGTAAGAAATCTGATAATACTTGAATTAACCGTTTAGCATCGTCAAGCAACGTAACGATTAGCTTCGAATATTTTAATCGATGTCCATAGAAACACCTTGAAAATACATCCAGGAGGTGATTTTAAATGAACCAAGAGTCTGAACAATCTGGACAAAACAAGCTCAATGGGACGGATCTTGCCAAATCTTTGGATCAAGTTAATCAGACCTATCGTAATCCACATTCGGCTAAATGGCTTGACCAATGGAAACAATCTATTCAAATGGATGTACTGCAAAAAATTGGTAAATCACGGCCTCCTCTCCCTAAAATCAATCAAAAACAGCATCGGATAAAAATAGCAGAAAAAATTGTCCAACTTAGCCTGGAACATCCTGATTGGGGAGCGAAGCATGTAAGCAAAGAATTGAAATCTTTTAATTTGAATATTAGTCCTTCCACTGTTTATAATATCCTCCAAAAGTATCAAATAAGTACAAAAGATCGACGCTTTTTTAAACTATTGGGAAATTTTGATTTTCAGGGTTTATCCTGGAAACAATTAAACATATTAAGGAAGCTGAAACCATATTATCTAATGTTTTTCGAACGAGGGAAGTACCCGGGAGAACTATTAGCGCAAGCTATAATCTTTATCGGCTACTTTCAGAATAGCGAACTTAATTTACAAATTGTGATTGATTCCTATAGCAATTACGCCTTTGGAATCTTTCATCTCGGGAAACGCCCCGCTGATGCCGCTTTAATGATTCAAAATGAAGTTTTACCCTTCTTTGGTCAGTTACAAACCCGGGTTTCGGCGATTCTGACTGATAACGGCCCAATGTATTCCGGCAATCAAACACATTATTATGAATTATATTTAAAGCTAAACGATATTCAGCATCGCCGGATCCAACCCAAAAAGATGCAAAATAGTATTATCCGGCAATTTAAGCAAATTTTCAATCGTGACTTCCTTAATAAAACAAATATTTTTCACGATAGATACAAAATAGCTGTCCTTCAAGACCAATTCCGAAAATGGCTGATTTATTATAATCACCAACGCCCCACTACTGATTTTTCGAGTCCGTGCAGACCGCCATTTACGATGATTATGGACTATTACAATATCCAAAAAATATATCAAAAAAGTAAGTAATT
>DNPQ01000128.1:0-870 GCA_003501335.1 Bacillota bacterium | reverse complement strand
AAGGAATCCAAGGGAATCGAGCCGATCCTGACGAGGCTTAAACTATAAACGATGGGGATGGAAGTGATAAGTAGCGTCCATTGATTGACTTTCGATGAAATAAGGTTGGCTAATCCAATTGATACAAGCATTATTATTGATGAGACCCATAGAAAAAAGGTGAAAATAGTTTTAGTTTACTTTTATTATTTCGCGTACTAACTAAGTGTAACATAATTTATTTTTGAGGTGTAAGTGTATGCTTGAAGAATTTAAAAATGCCATGATTCAAGAAGAAATGAGTCCTAATACGATTGAATCTTATTTATTGCATATAGAAGATTATCGGAAGTGGTTACATGGAAGTTTTGGATCCGAACTTACTAAGCTTTACCGCGAAAATATTTTGGATTTTAGAGCTGCTTATCGACTCATCGAAAATTGAACGCAAAAAATCGCCAATGTAAAACTTGCGGCTTTAAGCAAATTCAACGAATTTTTAGTTCAACAAAATGGTGGTTTTAACCAAAGATAGCCGGTATCGACAAAGCTGGCGTAAAGAAAGCATATCCGGCTCAGCTAACGATGTCTGAGAAAATCGACCAAATCGGATTACTTCGGCAATAATAAAAGAATCGACCAAGTCATTTTTGGTTTGCCGGATGTAGAGATTCCTTAACGAGGGAGAAAGTGCGCCTCCATACAGGCGAAGAATGAGGATTGGCTTCCAAGCAGACAGAATGTTTTCGAAATATTTTCACATTTACTCTAAATATGGGTAATGAATAGCGCTACTGCATGAGAAGGATCAAGACGGTGAATTTTTGGGTTTTTAAAAATAGACAAAAGGAATTCCTCTCCCGTTTTGGACGGGCGAGGGCATTTTATTCC
>DNPQ01000572.1:10392-11689 GCA_003501335.1 Bacillota bacterium | reverse complement strand
ATGGACCCTGAAGTAAAAGGCCTGGTAACTTTCAAAATAAAAGCCGGGTTAACTGTGAAGGATGCCATTGAATTATTAGCCCAAACCAACGGTTATTCATGCCGTTGGCTTACTGCCAACCGGACAGTTCTTATTGGCAATGAAAAAACATTTACTAATTTTGAAGCCAAGGAGACAAGAGTCTACCAACTTACCTATGCGAAGCCCGATCAAATCATCAATACTCTCAAAATCATGGTTCCCACCGACCAGATCGGAGTCGATACCCGGACCAACCAATTGACCATCCGGGCCAGTATTTTAACCCAGCAAAACCTCACCGAAATTATTAAAAGCCTGGATCGGGAGATGGCCCAGATAACTATTGACGTCCGGGTGGAAGAGATTAAAAAATCAGCTCTGGATAAAATGGGAGTTGGGTGGGATTCGGAGGAAATTAAACTTAATTCTACAGCATCTTCACCGCTTAACATTATTGCAAACGCATCCCATATTCTGCAATTTTATGAAGAAAGAAGCCAAGCCCGGCTCCTTTCAAACCCCAAGATCTCCACCACCGACAGCCAGGAAGGTTCGGTTTTTATCGGCGACCGTTTCCCGATCATTACCACAAATACCAGTGAAACATCCGGGACTACCTATAATATCCAATACATCGATATGGGCACAAAGTTATCGGTAACGCCCCGGATCAATTCAGACAATATAGTCACCGTCACCGTCATGGCTAACGTCAGCAGTCTGACAGAGTATAAAAAGGCTGGCGATAACGATATCCCAGTGGTTAGAAACCGCGACGTCAGCTCGGTGATCCGGCTGCGGGATGGCCAAACTTTTGTACTTTCCGGCCTGAATGAAATCAATTCAGTAGACACAACGGATCAACTCAAAGGTTTAGGTTCTATCCCCTTAGTCGGTTGGCTTTTTAAAAAAAGAATCAAATCTCCCGATGAAAATACCGAAGTTTGTATCTTCATCACTCCCAAGATTATACATACCGGAGTGGCGGAGGCCAGCTCCGTAACGATTGGAACGGACGGCAAAGACAAATCAAACGCTGACACCGGTTTATCAAATCAGACATCAACGTCAACGTCTGAGACAATGCCATCTCCAACGCCAACACCCTCACCCCTACCATCACCATCACCGGCTCCAACACCGGCAACTCAGATACAACCTCCGGTCCATACCGGAGCTTCGGTTGATGCGGGCCAAAGCGCTTCAACAGATAGCAGTACCAACACAACGGCAACAAAGACAGCTGCTTCCACTCAATCTACCGTTCAAACTGCGG
>DNPQ01000572.1:9884-10079 GCA_003501335.1 Bacillota bacterium | reverse complement strand
CCTGCCGGAACCAGCGACAATGCCAATAATGATGATGCGGAGCCTAAAAAATTGGTCATTGAACCGACAACCACACCCCAAGCGGGTCATTCAAAAGCCACAGCCAATTTGGAAATAACGGTTTCATTAAAACCCGGCGATACGCTGACGCAAGTTGCCAAAAAATACGGTGTGACTACGGCTGGCCTCCTGCAG
>DNPQ01000572.1:0-9561 GCA_003501335.1 Bacillota bacterium | reverse complement strand
TCGATTCCATCCAGCCACCTTTACATCTTAAAGCCCAAGGAAACCCTATGGCGGCTGGCGATGCGCTACGGCACCACCGTGCCATTATTAATGGAAATCAATAATATCAAAGATACTTCAAAAGTAGAGGCCGGCCAAATGATTATCCTGCCGGTGGCGGTGGAGAAGGTTGCCAATAAGAAGTTTTAGGAGACCCAATATGATTTTGGTGCAGAAAATCGTGGGTATGTGAGTTATGTGAGCCAAAAATAAAAACGGAAATTATACTTGCTTTACCTTTTCGTGTCTTCTTGCGTCTTGCGGCTTCAGAAAGGTATTTAAGCCACAGACCCCAAAAACCAGGGAATGAATTCCGGCAATTGTTTTTTATTTCATCCTCATTGCCGAAATCATTTCTTCCATCAGCAAAATTGTTTTGTTCATCTACAAAATCATTTCGCCCATCCTTTTTATATTTTTAACCAGATCAACTACTTCAGCTTTTTCTATCTCTAAGGCACCTTTTTATATCTCAAAGATATTCCTTTATTTGATTGTCTTTTTTGTCGCCGTAATAGTAGTTGTATCTAAATTGACCTGTAAATATCCTGTATTATTATAAAAATTAAACGATTTTGCATTCCAAGTCCGAAGTCCGGTGCAAGTATTGGCAAAACTATTATTTTTAAGAATCGGATATTTGGTATCGTGATCGACAAAATCAAGAATCGGATAACCGTCGCATGAAACTATCTGATGATAATAATTGATTGTACCATCCCCATTGTACACTGCTTCTACATCAATCGTGATACTATGGGTTTGATTCAATATCGAAAAATCCGCCAACGAACCATCGGCTTTTTTGGTAAGATAGGACGGTAATAAATCACTCGACGTAGAACTATAATAATTTTTCATCTTCGTTGCCAAATCGTTCAAAGAAATCCTCACTGTACCATTATTGGTTGCATCACCGCTCGTACCCTCATTATCCTCAAAACCATATCGATAGTCCCTCGTTTCATTTCCATAAACATCAGAAGGGGTCCTATCACTAGCAGCATCAACTTTTTTCACGAAAAAGCCTCCGCCGTCCCCGTTTAATTGGGCGCCCGGATCATATTGAAATACATAGGAAGTCGGATTGGTAGCTGTAGTATCGGGATCGCAACCATAATATATTCCATAGCCAGTAGCACTGGCAGTGGTTGCAGTTCCCAAATTTGCAAAATAAGTCAGTTGCGTGCCACTCGCTGTTCCTAAACCGCCTGGATTATTTTTAAAAAGTATTTGACTAAATCCCGTAGAGCTTGGATTTGCATACGAAACACCGTTAGTCTGACTGACAACCCATTTGCCTCCATAAGTATAAGTATTATCCTTGTCAACAAAGTTATTATTGTTGATTAAATCCACCACTCCAGAACCACCAACAGGTTTAGTGATAACCTGCACATTTGCGGTTATTGTTTCCGTATAATTTCCCACCATGCCTATTGAGGTAATATTCATCTTCGATGGATTACCTGAAGCATCTAAGCTTGGATAGTAAATTACCCGATATTTGCCATAGCCACCAACTGTAGTACTTCCATAAGAGGTTACAAGATTCCATGTCCCAACGGTATTTGTCAGCGTTGTTATATAATCACTAAGAGTGGGCAGAGTTCCAAGTCCTTGTGAACCCTTCCCATTTAACGATCGAAGGTTATCACCAATTGTTTTAATGCAACTCTGCACCCCTTCTTGTGCCAAATATTCAGCGCTGACCCTTTTGGTGTCCATGGGTGAAAAGTTCAGTTCTTGCCTAACCGCTGGAAGAACCGCCGTAGCCAAAACAATGGCGAAAACTAAGATAAACAAGGCCAGTTCCAGCGTTGCTCCGCGTTGATTTTTAAAAGCAAACAATCTGTTCACCCCCTATACATCTTTATAAATAAGTAAACGGCTTTACCGTTGTAGTAATATTGAGATCTTTGGTTGCATCATTGGGATTATAGCGAAAAGTCATTGAGAAACTATAGATGTTTGTAACATTCTGTGTAACCGCAAAATTTTTCAAAATACCCCCGTTGACTATGGTTATGGGAGTCCCGCTCGCCCCTCTTTGAACCGTTAAAGTTCCAGTTGCCGTATTATAAGACAAAACGGTATTGGCAGTGTCGTTGAAATCAGTATAAGTTATCGATGTCTTTGTGTACTTTACTATTCCCCGCGAATAATGGATCTCATCCATTATGGCATCGATTGCCTCCCGGGCCTGTTTTACCTGACTGATATCAGTGATCACGGTTTGATTGGACTGAGATGCCATATGGAGAACTCCGGTTGAAGCCAAAACCACTATCCCTAAAATCGCTAAACTTATTAATAACTCCACCAGGGTAAACCCTTTTTCTGAATAACGGATTTTAATCCAACCCATAATTCCACCTCGTTTCTTCAATCAAGGCTTATAATAAGCTATCATCTGTACGATAGTGCGGCCATTTTTGGAAACTGTAACCTGGACCCCAATCTGTGCAGTTGATTGAGCTGATAATAGGACCGATTGGATTGTATAAGGAGGCTGTGAAGTGGTAGTCGTCCAATGTGAATCGCTCGCTTTTCCTGATGGAGTGGCATTTTCAAATTGCCTTAAAGACTCAATCTGTTGCCTTGCCAGATTGGTAGCGATATTTTGCTCGTCATTCAGACGGGTCGCCACGATGGCTTGGCTATATGCCAGCATGATCATACTTCCCGCAGCCGCCAAAATAATCATGGAAATTAAAATTTCCAACAAAGTAAATCCTTTTTCCGCTCGCCCAATCCTTCGCAAAAATGAAATCATTGGCTTCAACCTCACTCAAATAAAACAATTTTATTCTATTTTACAGTTAAACCCCAAATTACCAAATTCTCTCATATAAATTATATAACATTTTGCACGATTATTAAATAACAAATTTTAATTATAATTGATAAAAGTTTGAAACAATAAAAATAACTTCATTTTTACTGCCCCTAATCAGTGCCATTGGGCGGAATTCTATAAAATAATCGTGAAACAGCAAAATTCCAATAAAATAAAAAAAGAGGCAGTCATAAACTGTCTCTTTCAGTACAAGCACGCATATACAGAGCGGTTGCCCGATCAAATTACTATTTAAAAACGTCGATCCAACAATATTTGTTCCCGTAGTCTCCGCAGTCCGTCTTTAATGGTTCGAGCCCTTACTTCTCCGATACCCTCTACTTCATCAAGTTCATCCGTTGAGGCATTGAGAATTCTTTGTAAATTGCCGAAAACCTTGACCAAATTTTCAACCACCGGAAAAGGTAAACGGGGTATTTTTCTTAATATCCTCGAACCCCTTGAAGTAACTGAGAGATCAAGAGCGACCGTGCTGGGATAGCCAAGTACTTTGGCCAGTGCGGTTGATTCCAATAATTCATCATCATCCCAAGTCGCTATTTCAGCTTTGACGGCCTCGGCCTTCATATTATCCTCTTTGATATAATCCCGAATAATCAAATATCCTTCATCTTCAACATCAACCATTAGCTCTTCGAGTTGCATATTGACTAAGCGTCCTTCAGTCCCCAGTTCATTAATATATTGACGGATTTCCGCGGCAATTCTTTCAACCATTTCTGCTCGCTGCGTAACCGAACATACATCCGACAATGTCACTAAGTTTTCAAACTCCAAGGCTGACAAATTTAGTAACGCTTGTTCCATAACACTTTTATATTTTTGGAGAGTTTGTAATGCCTGGTTTGCTTTAGCTAGAATAGTCCCAATATCTCGAATCACATAACGCTGATTCCCTTTATATAGAGTGATGACATTGCGACGTTGGGAAATGGCAATCACCAATTCGCCGGTTTGTATTGCCATCCGTTCTGCAGTTCGGTGCCGGGTTCCGGTTTCCGAGGTTGGGATTAGATGGTCCGGGGTCAAATGAGCATTGGCAACCAATATTTTTTTAGCATCCGAAGATAAGACAATGGCGCCATCCATTTTGGCTAATTCATAAAGATTGGCCGGTTCTAAATCAGCATTAATTCGAAATCCTCCATCGACAAGCTTCATAACAGCATCCGAATCAGAAACCGTAATTAATGCCCCGGTTTTAGCACGCAGGATATTTTCCAGGCCTTCATACAATGTTGTCCCAGGCGCTACCATTTTTAAAACTAGATCCAATACTTTGTTTTGTTCTTCTTGTGTCACTCGTAACCACCGACCCCTATTTTTCCTGCCTGCTAATTGCGGGTAATAGCTTTAATATACTCCTCAAGTGATCAATCTCATATAATTTCATTTCTGAAACAGGTTTATTTTTCTTTAATGCTTTTCCCGAAAGAACACATTCATTAAAACCCAAACGGCCCCCTTCATTAAGAAGCCTTGGAAGCTCAGGAGTAGGTCTTACTTCGCCCGAAAGGGTTAATTCGCCAACCCAAAATATTTTTGAATGAAATGTAAGTCCACGGATTGATGAAAGTAAAGAAGCCGCTATTCCTAAATCCAAAGCCGGGTCATCCGACTCAATTCCTCCGGCAATTGATACAAAAATATTTTTATTGCTTAACCGTTCGCCAATCCAGCGCTGTAAAACCGCTGTAACTAACAATAAACGGTTTCGATCAACCCCGATCGCAATCTGACGCGGTGGTATTCCTTCGGGTGTTTCCGTAACCAAAGCTTGGATTTCAGTAAAAATAGGTCTGGTACCTCTAGCCGTTCCTACAATAATTGATCCGGGAACCATTTCACTACGGTTTTCCAATAAATATTCGGAAGGATTGCTGACTTCCTCAAAACCGCGAGCCGTCATTTCAAATAAAGCTACCTCTTCAGTGGAACCATATCTATTCTTGACCACCCTAGCCACTCTTAAACTATGGTTACGGTCTCCTTCCAAATAAATTACAGTATCCACCAAATGTTCCAAAACTCTTGGCCCTGCCAAGAGTGATTCCTTGGTAACTTGACCGACTAAAATAACCGGAATATTCGTTTGTTTGGCAATCTTTGTCAAAAAAAGGGTACTTTCTTTAATCTGGGAAGGTGAGCCGGGCGTTGACCGAAGATGGCTTAAAAAGACCGCCTGAATCGAATCGACAATAATCAGACGCGGATGCAGTTCTTGAATATGCTGCTGAATGAAATCTAAATTTGTTTCCGAAATAACATAAAGATTATCGGGAAAATTTCCCAGCCGGTCAGCCCGGATTTTGGTTTGTTCGGCTGACTCTTCTCCGCTTACATATAACACGATCCTACTTTGAGCGACATTACCGGCTGTAATTAAGCTTAACGTACTCTTGCCGATTCCCGGATCTCCTACTAATAAAGAAACGGATCCGGCTACAATGCCGCCGCCAAGCAAATGGTCAAACTCCCGAATACCAGTACTCGTCCGGATAGAAGCATCAACTTTGACTTGATTTAAAACTTGCGGTTGCTGAAAACTACTGAGAGGGGCCAGTTCCTGGGCAGTTTCGCCTTCAACTTCTTCCTGCAGAGTTCCCCATTCATTACAGGCAGGACATTTTCCTACCCATTTTAATTCATGGTGCCCACAATTTTCACAGACATAAATTACTTTTAATTTTTTACTCATCGAAGCCTCAGACTTTGAATCAAAATTTTCGATAATGTTATTTAAAAAAAATCGGCTATCAGCCGATTTTTTTCTGATTTTAATGGTTTAACTTCAAATGCCGGTTATACCTTGCTCTTGACAACTGCAGCCTGGATGAAGAGGTAAATCTTTAATCATTTCAAATAACAATGTTTTTAATTTATCGTTGTTACTATTGAATACCTTTAATACTTCTTCATGAGTAACCGGCTTAATCTCGGAATTTTCTTCCAAACCGGCATCATAATCGGTAATTAAAGCAATATTGACATAGCAGATGCCTAATTCCTTTGCCAGGATCCCTTCGGGATATTGAGTCATATTAATGACTTCCCACCCATTCTTACTAAATTCCCTGCTTTCAGCCCGGGTTGAAAAGCGAGGTCCTTGAATAACGACCACTGTACCATGTGCATGAGTTGGAACACCAATTTTTTGGGCATGAGTGATCGCGCTTTGACGCAGATTTTCACAGTAGGGATCAGCCGCCGAAAGGTGAAAAACATTAGGCCCCTCAACAAAACTGTCATTCCGGCCCCAAGTCCGGTTCACAAACTGATCAACGATCACAAAATCTCCCGGTTTTATAGAGGGTTGTAAACTTCCCGCTGCGCACGGCCCAATAATTTGCTGGACTCCAAGTGACTTCATAGCCCATAAATTGGCCCGGTAGTTAATTCGATGAGGAGGGATCTGGTGGCTCTTACCATGGCGAGGCAAGAAAGCTACTTTTTTTCCAGCCATTTCAGCAATGGCGATACGATCGCTGGGTTGACCGTAAGGAGTGTCAACTGCAATTTCCTCTACCTTATCAAATAATGAATAAAAGCCTGAACCGCCAAAAACTCCGATATTAGCTTCTTTCATTTCACCAAAAGCCTCCTCATGATTCTAAATTTATTTTCGCTTTGCCATGTTAAAATTCCTGCCTAAAAGGAAGAATTTTCTATTCAAAGTAAAAGCATAATTAAAGGGCTATCTTAAAAAAGAAGTGAAGGGAATGTGATCTATCAGTGCGACAAAATTTTACACCATAGATCTTATTACCTATGTATTCCTTTTTAGACAGCCCTTTATAAGTAAGATATCCCTTATTTTGGAAATGTGTTTTTAAAAGTATATCTTTTAAAAACAACCCACGATTAGTACTTTTGGTTCAAGTTGTTCAGGTTAAAGTTCGAAATATTTTGTACGGTGTCATTTTTCGAGCTCAACCCGGCCTGAAATCCTGTTTGAACATTAGCTAGCGCTTGTTCAGCAAGCGAACGTTCGGCAGCATCAATCATATTTTTCACCATTTGACCACCAACATGGCCACAGTCCCTGGAGGTCATATAACCCCAATAGTCGCCTTGAATCGGTGATGTGTCAATGATATTAGCTGCATTTAAATCCTTGGCCATTTCGTACTTCATGGTATGAAGTGCTTTCGATGCCTCTTTAACAATGTAGCTATTACTCCTTTGTCCGGTACCCATCTTTTTTTTCCCCCCCTTCATCAGAGTCTGAGTTTAATTTACCCAGCTACATACGGATAAAACCCCAAAAAGTATGGCAATATTTCAAGTTTCATACCAGCAATGCCAATTTCAAAGTCTATTTCGCCTTTCCGAGTAGCCGATAGTCCCAACCCTACATAAAATAGAGGGAGGTGAGAGGAATAGTATGGATTTCAGCGACTTAATCTATGGTTATGAAAAAAAAGTGCCGACCCAAAACGGTTTTAAACGTTATATCAACTTTGACAATGCCGCCAGTACTCCGCCTTTTAAAGGAGTTATGGATCATCTTTTAGAAGAAGCCTTATGGTATTCAAGTATTCACCGGGGAAGTGGTTTTAAATCGCTGCACTCCACCGCGCAATATGAATCGGCTCGTCAAATTGTAGCCGAATTTATTGGAGCCGATTTATCCCATGATATTATAATTTTCACTAAAAATACTACCGATTCGCTCAATAAATTAAGCCATTATTTATCGGTACTGCCCGGTGAAATAGTAGTATTTACCAAATTAGAGCATCATTCGAATGAACTTCCGTGGTTAAAAGCAAAATCCCTTTGTATTGGATTAAAAGATGGAGTCCTTGATCTTGGAGAATTAGAGCGAGTGCTTAGAGTAAACCGAGGCAGGATTAAATTATTAGCAGTTAGCGGAGCCTCCAATGTAACGGGTTATATGCCTCCCATAGATACTTTGGCAGAAATGGCTCATCAGGCCGGAGCAAAGATTGTCGTTGACGGAGCCCAATTAGTACCCCATCGGCCGGTGAAAATTTACAGTTCAAATGATCCCCGGCATTTAGATTTTTTGGCCTTTTCCGGTCATAAAATGTATGCGCCTTTTGGCACGGGAGTCTTGGTGGGACCCAGAGAAATCTTTAATAAGAAATCCCCCAGTCAAGTTGGGGGTGGTACAGTGAAAGGGATCGGACCCGCCGGAATTATTTGGGCTAACCCGCCGGAGACCGAGGAGGCGGGTTCGCCTAATGTGTTAGGCGCTTTGGCATTGGCAAAAGCTTCCCAAATTTTACAGGGAATTGGGTGGGATATGCTCATCCGCCATGAAACATCCTTGCTGTATGCCGCGCTAAATAAAATCCAAAAAATACCTAAAATCAATATTTATGGCATACCGACAAGAAGACAAATTGGAGTTATAAGCTTTAATATTCAAGGATGTGATCATGCAAACGTAGCCAAATACTTAGCAGAAAAAAAAGGCATTGGAGTACGAAGCGGATGTTTCTGCGCAAGAAGTTACGTCCAAACCCTTTTAAAATTAAATCCTTGTCAACTCCAAGCAAATCAGGAAAAATTAATACAGGGAATTGAGTGGCAAACTCCCGGAATGGTCCGTATTAGCTTTGGTTGCTACAATAATATGAAAGAAGTGGATTGCCTGGTGGAAGCATTACAGGAATTTTGCGATTCTTGATCTTCAAGATTTCACAATAACGTCCTTTGATTTCGAACTAATAAAAACACTACGCCAACGCCAGAGATAATCAAATCCCGACCAAATCGTTAAGATAACAGCTAACCATAAAAGCCAGACACTTACGGTTTCAATATGCCAAGGTTTTGCCAACATAATTAATGAAATGGCGATAATTTGGGAAAATGTTTTTAACTTACCCCAACGGCTTGCTGCAATCGTCAAACCTTTTCTCCCGGCAAAGTATCGTAAAACCGTAATCAGCAATTCCCGGCTGCTGATAATCCATACCGCAAGCCAAGGTACTCCCCGGTTAAGATGGGCCAGTACAGCCAGAGTCATTATAATTAACACCTTATCCGCAAAAGGATCAAACCATTTGCCAAATGGGGTGATTTCTTTACGAATCCGGGCGGCATAACCATCAACACCATCGGTAATACCGGCAATAATAAATATTATTGCAGCTAAAGTATCCCGTCCCGGAAGATCCCAAAATAAGATGCTTACGCAGACCATGGCTAAAACTATTCGCAATGTGGTAATCCAATTTGCAAGGTTCATAACAACCTTCCTCCAAATATAATCCAACCATTCGGCACTTTTTATAAAATTCCTGTTGAAGTCGGTAATATTTCTTTAGCAATTAGATTATATTCATCGTTTCCTACGATGACGCCTTGTATAAACTTACCCGCCTTGCCCTGATAATTTTGCACGTAGACAACCCCGTCTACATCCGGTGCCAGCGACTGAGTACGACCAATTGCCATACCGTTTTCCAAAACTTTATCAATGAGTATGGTTACCTGATGATGTAATTGTCTTGCTAATTTTTGCCTTGATTTTTTTTGCTGTAACTCCAATAATCGCCCTTTACGTTCTTCCTTAACTTCTTCCTCAATTTGAGGCTCCATGGAATATGCCCGAGTGCCTTCCTCACGGCTATAAGTAAAAACTCCAATATGCTCGAAATAACCTTCCGCGACAAATTCTAACAACTCAT
>DNPQ01000085.1:3338-4396 GCA_003501335.1 Bacillota bacterium | reverse complement strand
TTTCCTAAAATCATTATGTCACTATGAAATGGTTCGTATCCTAGAAAAAAAACATTTTTTTGGCAATCATTTTCAAAAATTTATTAAAAGCCAAGTCCAAAGGATATCAGTTTTTTTTAATCATCAATATTTAAAATAAAAAAAGATACTCTCCTGCAATCCAAGATTATCTTTACGAATTAAGCATTTATAGTGTGATTATCCCAGATTGTTATTTATTCTCCCTCAAATGAATTTTGCTAAACAAAAAACACTTGTTTTTCAAAGTGTCTTTTAAAAAAAGCTTTTAAAAAGTTACTATCTTCTTCTGCCAACCGGAATACATATTCGCTGACCACGCTTTAGGCCAATATCCGGATTGGCAGAAGCAAGCGAACTTACTGAAACTCCATATTGACTTGCTAATGTGTTAAGAGTATCTCCCTGTCGGACTGTATACGATTGACAGCGATAGGGTTGTTGATCATCAGGTCCTTTATATGGCCTGGTTGACCTTGCCCCGGCTGCTCATATTGATCCGGTTGATTTTACCCGGCTGAGTATATCGCCTGGGTTGACCTTGATTGGGTTGATAAGGTAGACCATAACAGTACTTTTATATATAGCAAAGCAGGCTCTTCGAAGATATTTAAAATCGCTCAATAGATAATGTTTATAATTTTTTGTATTTATTTAGCAAAAAATGGCTCTTGTGACAGCCCTAAAATATCGATTTAAGCCTTTACATCAATTTTTTTTATTGGGACTCCATTTTTTACCAGATTAGTAGCATTATTAGAAGCGTCGGTCACAGTTGATGGGTCTGGGCTGCTAGCCACTTTTTCACCATTATCAGTCGTATTAACGTTTTCCTGCCCATTGTCCGAGTCATCGCCGTTATCGATGACATCTTTACTGTGTTTGATCTCAGATTGACGTATTTTTCGATTTGGATCTATCAATTGAGAAGGTTTTGAACTGCTAACATTAGAAAGCATGGACTTTATCCTCCTTCTTTTATATCATACTCATATATTTATTATCGGTAAAATAAATTGCCGACTTAATAAAATAAATTT
>DNPQ01000085.1:0-2946 GCA_003501335.1 Bacillota bacterium | reverse complement strand
TGATTTCCGAAAATGTAAAGAAAATGGCGAAAAATCATAACTCGTTTTCCTTCCTAACTATTTCCTCTATACTTCTCGAAAGTTCCTTTTCATCAACTCCAAAATGTTCAGCAATTTCTTTCATACTATTTGTGCCTTTTTTCCGGATTTCCCAAGCTTTTTTTATAACTTCAATATCGATTGCCATGATAGGACCTCACTTTCTGTTTTATCAGTATGCTCAACAAATACATTTCCTACAGAAGAATCTCCTTTGTCAATACAAAAAAATCATCCTATCCCCTTTCGGTCTAAGCTCCGGTATTGAATTGCTTCGGCCAAATGGGAAATTTCAATTTTTGGTGATTCATCCAGATCTGCTATCGTGAGAGCGAGCTTAAGAATACGGGTATATGCCCGGGCGCTTAATGAAAACCTTTGCACCGCCTGGCGTAGTAACTCCCTGCCATCAGGGCCAACTTGACAATATTCGCGAAGTTCTTTACTGGTCATCCCGGCATTACAAAAAGTTGCAGTTTCTTTAAAACGCTCCCTCTGGAGAGCTCGGGCCGCTTCAACCCTTTGACGGATTATTTTAGACGATTCCGCTTTGGGGACTGTTTCCAATTCAAACTCAGCCAGTCTCGGTACCTCAATTTGTAAGTCGAACCGATCAAGCAGGGGTCCGGAAATCCGGCCTTGATAACGTTGGATTTGTAAAGGAGTACAAGTACAAAGCTTTAACGAATCACCAAAGTAACCGCACGGACAAGGATTCATCGCGGCCGCCAACATAAATCTGGCTGGATAGGTTAAAGAAGTTGCAGCTCGAGCTATGGTTACCCGACCATCTTCTATAGGTTGCCGTAAAACTTCAAGGACTTCACGGGGAAACTCCGGCAGTTCATCTAAAAATAGCACTCCGTGGTGAGCAAGGCTTACCTCTCCCGGCCTAGGGATCCTACCTCCACCGATCAATCCCGCTGGACTGGTTGTATGATGGGGAGAGCGAAACGGCCGGGTTTGAATCATGGAAACTCCATAAGGAAGCAAACCGCTGATACTATAAATTTTGGTTAATTCGATGGACTCTTCCTGTTCCAAGGAAGGCAGGATACCCGGTAATCTCCGGGCTAACATCGTTTTTCCCGACCCTGGGGGGCCGATCATCAGAATATTATGCCCTCCAGCCGCTGCAACTTCCAAAGCCCTTTTAGCCTGCTCTTGTCCTTTGACATCGGCCAAGTCTTCATCGATAACTACAGCGGCGGTTTCTTGATGTTGAACGGGCTTTAAAACTTTTCCATTTGAACGGCCCTCCAAAAAGTCGACCGCCTGAATCAATGTTTCCACCGGAATGGGGACTACGCCGGAAATAGCTGAAACTTCAGTCAAGTTTTCGACCGGAATCACTAAATATTTTTTACCGGCCTCCCGGGCAGCAATAGCCATTGATAAAGCTCCATTAACCGGACGAACTTTCCCGTCAAGAGCTAACTCCCCAATAAAAACCGTTTCCGGTAATTTAGTTAGGCATAATTCTCCTTTGGCCGCTAATACGCCGATCGCTATCGGCAAATCAAATCCGGAACCCTCCTTTTTGATATTCGCAGGCGCCAGATTGACGACAATCCGGTGATAATGAAATTCAAAATTTGAATTTGAAATTGCCGCCCGTACACGATCCCGAGCTTCCTTGACCGCCAAATCAGGTAATCCTACAATATCAAAACTTGGCATTCCGCCGCCTAAGTCTACCTCGATTTGGACAATAAAACCATCAATACCATTGACTGCCATACTTTCAATTTGGGCTAACAAAAAAATTCCCCCTACATCAAACCAACTTTGGAATTTCAGTCATCCTATAAAAAATATTCTAAAATTATTTTTCTCAAAAACCCATTAATATTATTTTTTTCTATAAATTCCTATAATTTCCTGCAAACAAATAAAATAGCAGTCGAAAAAATCCCTTGCCCCTTAAACAAAATATTGAGCTTGTACTCTGTCATTTTCATCCAACATTTCGCTAGAAGTATCTGGGTTATTTCAAAAAAATAGCCCTCCGAAGAGGGCACCTAAAAAGGTATGTAAAATAAGGAGGATTGAAAAAAGTATCTTAATTATACTCCCCATTTGTGGCTATAATATGTAGAATATGTGTTTAAACGGTGCGCGTAAAGTAAAATAATAATGAAAAATGGTTCTCATATTTGTATTAACGCTTCCATGTTTAAAAAGTTTCTCAATCATAAATAAAGCCCCACCAATTCAAACTGACAGTAGAGCTTCTTACGGAGGAATGTAGCAATTAAAATAGTATGCGCTTAAAACTCAAGCTTATACCCTATCTTCCAACTCCGTTCATGCCCATCCTGATCCGAATTTTCAAATCATCATTATATATTCGATTAAATATAATTAATCATTAAAGAAAAACCAAATATTGACGATTATAGGATAAAATAACTAATAATTCATAGAAAAGGTGATACGTTTTGCCAAATCAAATTATATTTACTACTCTTCTCTCTCCAGAAAATATTGAATGGATTAAATTGCAATCTGCTCGAAGAAACTGTGATCCATCTGATGTTTTAAACGAACTAATCAAGCGTGCAAATAAAAAGGAGAAAGATAAAATTAATAAAATATATAACTGGGTATTAAACAACAGTTATTTTTGATACTTGCAATTCTTACATTTGCCTTTTGTATCAAGGCTGCTTCCGCATATTGCATTAACTGGTGTCCCCTGTTGGCAAGAGAGCAATTTTAATAAAGGTTTTTGGCGTTCAAAATTAATTAACCCTCAACTTCGTCCTTCCTTTTTATTTCAACTTTTTATCCCCTTTTTATTTTTTGCCCCACTTGCCCAACCTACCCCACATAAACTATTCTACCAGGGATTTTAAAAAATCATGTTGGGTATGTGGCCCATGTGGGCTAAAGAATAAAAAAACC
>DNPQ01000622.1 GCA_003501335.1 Bacillota bacterium | reverse complement strand
ATCCGGCTTAATATATCGCGGCCTAATTCATCCGTTCCAAACCAATGCGCCAGGCTCGGAGGTTGCAAACTTATGGGCAAATTACTGGCCCGGTAATCATAGGGAGCAATAAAAGGCGCAAATACAGCCATTAAAAAAAGAAACAGTAAAATAATGAGTCCGACCATAGCGATACGATTGCGGCGAAATTGCTTCCAGAATTCCAGCCAAGGTGAGGTTTCGTTCTTTGTTTTCACTTTTAGTTCAAGTTCAACTGCCATATGTGTTCTCCTTACTACAGGTCAATTAACAATTGCAAATCGGCAATAAAATTTTGGGGAAAATCTAAAATTACGAATAATGAATCCGGGGATCCAGATAATGATACAACAGATCCACCAGTAAATTGACGACAACGAAGACGGCTGCCACTAAAATAACGCTTCCCTGCACCATGGGATAATCAGAAGCTAAAATAGCATTTGCAGTCAGGCTCCCGATTCCGGGCCACGAGAAAACGGTTTCGGTTAATACGGCGCCGCCTAATAAGAAACCAAATTGCAGTCCGATTACGGTAACGATAGGAATTAAAGCATTTTTCAATGCATGATGATATACAACGGTCTTCTCATCCAGTCCTTTGGCATGAGCAGTCCGGATATAATCCTGTTTAACGACTTCGAGCATGGTCGAACGGGTCATCCGGGCGATAATCGCCATCGAATAAGCCGCTAAGGCAATACCTGGCAAAATGATATGACGAAACGCGCTCCAAAAGGAAGCCCAATTACCCGTCAGGAGACTGTCTAGTAAATAAAAATGGGTTATATTAGTGGGCTCCATCCCAATATCAATTCTTCCGGCAACCGGCAACCACTGTAGATTGATACAGAAGATGATAATTAAAATCAAGCCTAGCCAGAAAATCGGCATCGATACTCCAAGTAAAGCGCCAATCATACTTACATAATCAAAAAACGAATATCGTTTAACGGCCGAAATCACACCGACAAAGATACCGACCAAGGAAGCAATGGCCAAACTGAATACGGCCAATTCAATCGTCGCCGGAAACTGGGAGAGTAAATCATCAAGTACCGGACGCTTGGTCATTAAGGAACGGCCGAAGTCGCCGTGCACTAACTGCCATAAAAAGCGACCGAACTGAACATAAATCGGATCTTTAAGTCCCAATTCCTGCCGCAGCGCTTCCACCTGAGCTTGAGTCGCATGCTGACCCAGTATCAGAGAGGCCGGATCTCCTGTAAAGACATGCATGATAATGAAAACAAACAGGCTTACGCCTAGTAAGACCGGAATAAGCATCAATACACGTTTAATGGTATATTTTAACATCAAAAATACTCCTTGCCCTCTTAGCTGGAATCGCGCGCGCAGTTGCGCGCGCGTTCTCTTACGAAATGACCCAGCGTTTCAAAAAATGACTTTCGAAAAATAAAAATACGAGCAAGGAAAGGCCATTCCCACATGGGTGGATATTTCCTTGCTCTAAAAGGGAATTTTATTTGGTTACAATATTCACCCACGATACCCCCGTCGGATGAGGGTAAAAATTCTTAACATTCGGTCTAGTCGCTGCTAAATCATATTGATGGCTGATGAAGACCCAAGGAGCATCTTCCGCCAAGATCTTTTGCAAGTTTTGATAAATTCTAATTCTAGCTTTGGGATCCGAAGTCTCCGTGCCTTGTTTCAATAAGGCATCAACTTTCGGATTCGCATATTTGGCAGTGTTTAAACTGGAATCGATCTCTTTGGAACTGAGCAAAGAAAGGAAGTTATCGGCATCGCCATTATCGCCGGTCCAGCCATAAAAACCGGCATCAAATTCAGTGCCTTTAAATGCAACATCTTTATATTCCTTCCAGGGATAAACTTTAATATTGGTTTTAACACCAATCTTCAAGAGTTCAGCCTGGACAGCTTCGGCTAATTTAACTCCAGTTGCTGAGTTGTAAGGCCGGGGGTTGGAATAGGCTAACATCGTAAAGGTCAAATTGGGGCAACCGGCTTCAGCAAGCAACTTTTTGGCTTGTTCCGGATTATAGCCGAGCGGTTTTAAATTCGGATCGTAACCGGGGATAAAGCTCGGTAACGGACCATTGGCAACTTGGGAATAACCTTGATAAAGGTATTTGACAATCTCATTTCGATTGATAGCCATGGAAATGGCCCGTCTGATACGGACATCATTGAACGGTTTTTTGTTGCAAAGGAAATACATGTAATTAATATTCATACCGGGATTTTTAATGATTCTCATACCGTTCGATTGCAGCATTTTGACATCATTCGGATCGATACCGTCCATGATATCGGCGGCGCCGGTAACTAACTGGCTGGCCCGGACGGAGTTTTCTTTTGTGGTCAGATAGACCACTTTATCGGCATGAGCTTTCTGGCCCCAGTAATTCGCATTTTTAACCAAAACAATCTGCTGATCAATGTCCCATTTTTCAAACTTAAATGCACCCGTGCCAACCGGATGGCGGGTGAAGTCTTCACCATATTTTTTCACGGCCGCCGGGCTGACAATCGGAGAAGCCAAAGCCATAGCCAAATTGGCTAAGAAAGGTGCATAAGGCTCTTTCAAGATAAAGCGAATCGTGTAATCATCAACAACTTCAACTCGCTTAACTTCCCCAAAAGTAAAGGAAGCATAAGGCATATCATCATTGGCATTGGGAGGCATTTGCCGCTCTACGCTAAATTTGACGGCCTGGGCATTAAAGGGAGTTCCATCATGAAATTTAACACCCTTCCGCAATTTAAAGGTCCATACCAAACCATCAGGTGATTGCGTCCAGGAAGTGGCTAAATCCGGTTCAATGGCCGTACCACCCTGTTTGTACTTCACCAAAGTATCGTAAATATTCACGATAATTTTGGCCGACTCTCCATCATCGACATAGGCCGGGTCTAAGCCCCTGGGATCAGCGCCTTTGGCATAAACTAAAATCTTCGGCGCGGCAGCTGTTGAAAAACCGATAGCTGCAATAACGACCAACAAACATGTAGCTACTAAAAAAAACTTACGCAAAATGAATCTTCCTCCTTTGATTATTTTTATTTTGAATGCCGTCCCATGCTGCTTAGGATGAAAATTTGCCTGTACGGAATGTCCCAAAGACAGCCTCATAGCCACGTTCAAAATTCATGGGGTTAGTTTGAAAAGTACCTTGAAACAAACTAAACGCATGAAACGACAAGCTTACAAACTCAATTCAACATAGAAATGCCCAAAATAAAAACCGTTCCAGCAGATGATACACCTGAAATACGGCTAAGAACTTGCATTGATTGAAAGATAACTTTCAATATCTATGAATTTATTAGCTTTGATTAAGGTCATCTTGAAGGAATACATCGTTTATACTGTTTAAAATATACCATTTACACCTATTGATGTCAATGAACATAACATAATGAGATGAATCGGTTACATAACCGTTTTTATCGGAGATAGCTATTTTTATCGGGCACTCACCAAAAAATTCCTGAACGGAGGTATGAAAAATATTTTTTTTGGCAAAATTGGAATCGGAGGTGAAACAATGGACGAAACAAAAATTTGGCATACGCAAAGGACCGAATTGAATATCACGGCAACGGATCTCAATGAATTGGATGACCCCTTGGATAATATTTTGCGTGATGTAATGTTTGAATGCTTTTACAAACGTGTCAAACAACCGGAAAATCAAAATTCAAAGGAGATTACAAACAAACGCTGACAAATAGTTTACAAATTAAATGTTTCTTGAATTCAACATCTTCGGAGGTACTATTTTGAAATCTATTGACGTTAAGATTACCCAATATCCGAAAGGCTATCCCGGAACCATCATCCTCGAGGAATACGTGGAAACGATCTATGAAGGCAGATTCATTCCCCTCGCTTTAAGCGAATATTTACGCAAAAACGGATTTATTTCAGGCAAAGCAATATAAATCCAAATGAAATGGGTATTGATATCTTTGTAATCAATCCCGCTTATGATTTCATTTCTAAAGAATTAAGTTTCCGAATATAAGCCACTCTTGGTAGTTGCCTTTCTTTCTCCGCCGAAAACCAGAAACCGCCATCGATTAGCTTCGGCTGCTTTTTCTCCTTCCATTCCCCATCGAAAATTTCCAGGTTCCAACGCAAGTGGGTATATTCATGGATCATGGCCCGGAAAAATATGAAATGCAACGAGACGCCCAGCTGCTTTTGAGCCCATTTTTCAGCCAGTTCCAAAGCATCATCTACCGTTCCCGCCACCAAGGTTGGATATTCCCAAAAGCCAGCCATTAGTCCTTCCTTGGGCCTTTGTAATAAAAGACGCATTTGATTCCAGCGAATTCTTAAAACAATCCGGCGTTCTGCAGGAATCTCCCGGGCAATTTTCTTAACAGGAAAACGTTCCGGGTTATCCAAGGTACCCTTACAATATTGCAATAAAGGACAGTCATGACAACGGGGAGCCCGGGGTAAGCAAACTAAGGCTCCCAATTCCATTAAAGCCTGTGTAAAATCACCCGCCTGATGAAGAGGAAACTGCTGCCGTACCCAGTCCGTAATTTGACGCTTTGCACTGGGCGTCGAAGCTTCTTCCTCCCAAGCTAAAATACGAGTCACCACACGAATCACATTACCATCAACAGCCGGGACCGGCAGATTAAAAGCAATACTCGCCAGTGATCCCGACATATAAGTTCCAACGCCTGGTAAAGATGCCAAAGCTTTGGGATCATCCGGCAAACGGCTGTTAAAATTTTTTACCACTTCTTGAGCGCCTTTCAGGAGTAGCTTGGCGCGCCGGTAATAACCCAAACCCTCCCAGGCTTTTAATATTTCATTTTCCGACGCTGCAGCCAAAGCATCCACCGTAGGAAATTGCTGCAAAAAGCTTTTGTAATAAGGTATCACCGTTTCCACCCTGGTTTGTTGCAGCATAACCTCGGAAACCCAGATTGCATAAGGGTCTTTTGTTTCACGCCATGGTAATTTCCGGGCATTTTGATGATACCAGGATAACAAATAAGTCGAAATTTCTTGTTGCTTGTTTAAGGGATTCACTTTAGCCATAAATTCACCATACCATATCATTCAGGCTAAAACAAGTAAACAACATTCATATGAACAATATTTATCGAATTTTGTTTTTAATTCATTTTTTATGGCAGGAATAACCAAAAATATGTCGTAATATATTATAAGACAAATTTTTATTATCGGAAACTATTCGATAAATCTTTAACCCGTTTTGATATATTTTTGGGCTTCATCTTTGTCAGGGGGCATTATTCATGTCTTCAAATAAATTTTACAAATTTATGAAAAGGAACTTAAATTATAGTCTCCTTATTGTTCCCAACTCGTCCGCCACCAAAGTAAAGAGCTGCTATATCCCTTGTTCCTTGGCATTGCTGATAATCGGTTTTATCATTCTTAATCTCTATATATTCTTCGGCTATTCTACTCAAATCTGGCAAATTGCAGTTTTTAAAAAAGACATTTCCGCGAAAAAGCAACTCATCTTTAAACTCACTGCAGAAAAAAAACGGGTTCAACCCGTTCTCATAAAAAATAAATTAATCCGCAAAGAGTTATCCCGGTTGGAGGAACTTCAAGCACGTCTGGATAATACTTTAACCCGAGTCCGTGAAAAAAAAGGCCGTTCGATTTTTATCGCCAGCCGCGGCTTTTTTGTCCGCTCGCAACCGTATTCTCTAACAACGCTTCCCCAATCGACGACTCCAAACACTTCCCTGGATCAGTTAGGTCATAATCTGGGTGAACTGGATACATACTTGAAAGTGGAAAGGCAAGCTCAAGAACAACTTCTTGGTGAATTACAATCCTGTGAATACCGTTTGGATCATATGCCTTCTATTTGGCCGATACATTCATTCATTATTTGCCCATTCGGGATGCGGTTTCATCCCATCTACAAACGTTATATTCTCCATGAAGGCCTGGACATAAACGCTTCTTATGGATCACCAATAAAAGCCACTGCTGACGGTGTCGTTTCTTATGCTAGCTGGATGAGCGGTTACGGTAATTTAGTTGAAATTGATCATGGCAATGGTTATCGAACCCGCTATGGTCATAATTCCCATCTTTTAGTCTATGTGGGGCAACAGGTTAAAAAAGGCCAAAGGGTCGCTCTTGCCGGTGCGACCGGCGAAGCAACCGGTCCCCATTGCCATTACGAAGTCCGTGATCATGGTACTCCAATCAATCCGGTACCCTTTCTACAAATTCAATGAATTAATAATCCCCCTTCGCTCTGCTGAAGAGGGATTATTTTATACTATTTCCTTTTAGGAATAAACTTCAATTCCAGTAAATCACGAACCGGCGTTTCTTTTTCAATTAGACCGTATTGATGCATTAGCCGCTCAGACTCCAGCCACGTTTGGGGATCGGACATCCCGAGCCCGTATCTTTGCGTATAAGTATTCTCCCATAATTCCATAGAGCTGTTTAAAATTTTCTTTTGCAAACCTACCGTGTCTTTACTGATATCCGGTACATATTTTAAGCAAATCGCATAAGCCTCTGCCGGATGCGCCAGTGAGTATTGCATTCCCCGAATCGTAGCCCTTACCATACTCTGCACCATTTTAGGATTTTCGGTAACTGTCGTTTTACCGGTGATTAACCCGTGACCGACCAAGGGGAAATAGCGCCATGAATCGATTTGATTGATTGGATAGCCTTCGGTAGTTAAAATTTGGGCTTCATTATTAGCAAATCCCACAACGGCATCTACTTTCCCCGAAATCAAGGATGATATTTGGGTATATCCCACATCGATTAATTGAACGTCCCTCTCAGAAATCCCAGCTTTATTGAGTATCGCTTTAGTTGCCAGAAGATTCGTACCATATAAAGGCAAACCAATCTTTTTCCCTTTTAAATCGGCAGGCGTCTTGATTCTCGATTTCGCTAAGGCAATGATGGTGGGTGGAAATTTAGCATAAAGCGTTGCCAGATAAACCACGGGAATATCATGGGAACGAGCTGTAATGACTTGATCGCCGCCGGCGATGGCGAAATCAATCCTCCCGCTAGCCACTAAAGGTAAAGCATCAATATCCATCCGATAATCAAAATCTACATTAAGGCCTTCCGCTTTGAAAAACCCCTTTTCAGCCGCAACATACCAGGGGGCAAACTGGACATTAGGGACGTAAGTCATAGCCACTGTCACTTTCTTGGATGAACTAGCGGCACTGGCTCCATAGATTGCTGTAAAAATCATTATTATTACGAAAACACCAATCAACCAAAAACGTTTCATCTTTCAAAACCTCCAATACTTTTATAGATATTCCCTATTTATTGGTATCGCTAATTTTGATGACGCCGCCAAGGTAATAATCCATATTCCATCCAGGCAATCAGTAAATAGAAAGCAATTCCCAAAAGCGCCAGAATAATCAAAGCCACAAAAATTAACGGAGTATCAAAACTACCCCGGGCGGCATTGACCAAATACCCTAAACCTTTTCCGGCGCCGGCAAACTCACC
Organism: Bacillota bacterium; assembly: GCA_003501335.1. Taxonomy (GTDB): domain Bacteria; phylum Bacillota; class UBA4882; order UBA8346; family UBA8346; genus UBA8346. Next base: position 692 of record DNPQ01000622.1, on the reverse strand, counting down.
CACCACGGCTCCAATCACCGAAAAGGTAATTCCTAGTTTCAGGCCCCCAAAAATGACCGGTAAGGCTGACGGAAGCTCTAATTTAACAAATACTTGAGTTCGTTTGGCCCCCATAATGGCCATCAACTCGGCCAACCTAGGGTCGGTATTTCGAAATCCCATGATGCCATTGGTTAAAATCGGGAAAAAAGAAACTAATGTGGCAATCAGTACTTTAGAAGTAAGCCCGAAGCCAAACCAGATCACCAGAAGCGGGGCTAAGGCTACGGTAGGAATGGCTTGAAGTCCCACGATATAAGGCGCCAGACACCTCTCAAAAAACGGGTGATGAGCCAAAAAATAACTGAAGGGCAAAGCCAATACCACACCAATTACAAAGCCCAATATAGCCTCAAAACTTGTAGTAACCAGATGTTGCAAAAGCAAGCCCTTACTCCAGTACTCCATCATTCGGGTCCAAACCTTACCAGGTCCTGGTAAAATGAAGGCTGGATAAAACCCGGCTAAAAAATGCCAAATCCCGATAAAAATTATAAATCCCAAAGGAATTAACAAATACTCGTAATATTTCTGAAGAAAATTTTGCAATCTAACCCTCACTTATTTCACCCCCAACTCTGATCCTTCCGCCAGTAAATCCTGGACCTCGCTGGCGAGTCGTCCGAACTCCGGATTCCCAATTATTTTCAACG
>DNPQ01000228.1 GCA_003501335.1 Bacillota bacterium | reverse complement strand
CAGGCTACGATCCGGGTGGCTTTTGAAAAAGGGTTCGCCAATACCAGGACCGCCGATATCGCCAAAGAGGCCGGCGTGTCCGAAGGATTGATTTTTAAATATTTCCCGACCAAGAGTCATTTATTTACCATTATTATCAAGGGCGTATTTCAAAGTCTGAGAACCGGCGCCGATGAGATCATTGGCCGGGAGAATCTCAGTGCCGCCGCCAGGCTCAACGCACTCATCGATTATCACTTTGATTTTTTCAGCAAACAGTACAACATCGCTTGTCTGATTCTGGGGCAGTCCGAGCGGAAAATGGTTGATCTGGAACCCGTTCTTGAGCACGGCATGCGGCCTTACTCCCAATTGCTGGCCAAATTGATTCAGGAAGGGATTCAAAACGGCGAGTTCAGGCCGTGCCATGCGGAAACCGCCGCTATGTCCATCATTGGTACGATGCAATTTAATTTGATAGCCAAAGTATTGTTGCAGATGTCCGGGGAAGCGATGGAAGCGACTAAAAATGAAGTTCGCGAATATATTTTATCGGGTATCAGAGCCAAGAGTCCAAGCGCCTCGGTGTGACGATGAAATTAGTATTTTTAAATGGGTACAGGATAGGAGTGGGTTTGATGAACGGGTCCAAAAAAATTACTTTAGCAGCATTGGTATTGATGGTTTTAACAGCACTCCTGTTTCTGATCGGCGGATGCAGCTATCGGGATCAGAAGCAGCCGATTGAAGCGACCGGAACGATCGAGATGACGGAAACGGCAGTGAGCAGTAAGGCCAACGGCAGAATCACTAAAATCACGGTTCAAGAAGGGCAAACGGTTCAGGCAGGGGAGTTCCTGGCCGAGCTGGATCACGATCAGCTTGATGCCCAGATTGCATCGGCCCGCTCCAATCTGGAGGTCGCTATTGCCAATTACGCCGAGGCAAAAACGGATTTGTCAAGGTACAAACAGCTATATCAAGCCCAACAAATTGCGGCCTCTCAATATGATCAAGCGGTTAATAAGAATGATGTGACCAAGGCACAGGTAAGTCAAGCTCAGGCCAATTTGGATTTGCTGAAAGTCCAGTTGGGTGATGTGCAAATCCAGGCTCCCGGCAGCGGGGTTATTTCCGAAAAGTTGGTTGAGAACGGCGAAGTTGTTTCTAACGGGACTGCTTTATTTACTTTACTTGATTATCAAAAACCATGGGTGAAAGTTTATTTGCCTTTAAAAGAAGTTTCCAAAGTCACGCTTAACCAGAAGGCCTATATTACCCTGGATGCCTTTCCCAACCGCAAGTTTTACGGCCGGATTTCTTTTATTGCGAAAGAAGCCGAATTTACCCCCAAAGATTATTTGAGCAAAGAAGAGCGGGTCAAACAGGTATTTGCGGTCAAGGTGCAGCTCACCAACAAAGATAATCTCTTGAAAGCCGGATTACCGGTGGATGTTACGGTAGAAGAAAAATAAGCGGAGCGAAATGATTCATGAATGCAATCCGGACTGAAAATTTAATCAAAAAATACGGTCATATTACGGCTATTGACCAGCTCTCGGTGGCTATCGAAGCCAATCAAATCTATGGTTTTTTAGGACCCGATGGCGCCGGAAAGACCAGCTTGTTTCGAATTTTCTGCGGGATCTTAACGGCTACCCAGGGAAAAGTGTCCGTGTTGGGAATCGATGTCCGCCAGTCTCCGGAACAATTGAAGCCAGAATTGGGTTATATGGCTCAGAAATTTGCTTTATACGGCGATTTAACCGTGAAGGAGAACCTGGATTTCTTCGCTGATCTGTTCAACACCCCCCGGAAGGGAATGGAAGCCCGTAAACAAGAATTGCTGCAATTTGCTAATTTATTTCAATTTCAGGACCGTTTGGCTGGTAACCTCTCCGGAGGGATGAAACAGAAGCTGGCCCTTTGTTGTACCTTGATTCATACTCCAAAGGTCCTGATATTGGATGAACCCACCACCGGGGTCGATCCCGTATCCAGACAGGAGTTTTGGGAAATGCTTTTGCCCTTGCCCGCCCAGGGAACCACGGTCATTGTCAGTACGGCTTATATGGATGAAGCCTCCAAATGTGACCGGATCGCCATGATGAATTACGGTAAAATTCTGAAAGAAGGTACGCCTTCCGAGTTAAAGCAACCTTTGCAGGGGAAGATTTATGAAGTCCGCGGCGAAAAGCTGTTTGACATTCAAGAGCTGTTAAGCCGGAGCGTCAAAGATGTGCAGCTCTTCGGCGACCGGCTTCATGTTCAATTGAAGCCGGAAATGGTTTCTTCCGGGATAAAAGGCGATGCCGAGGAAGGGCGGCGCTGGCTGGAAACGGTTTTGACTGAAAATGGCTTCCATGTCAATGTGGCCATGGTCGAACCTTCTCTGGAGGATGTGTTTGTGGATCTGCTGACGGCGTGAAATGCAGCCCTGGAAGTGAAGATTTTAAGTGCAGGAAAAATGGTATTAATTTGAGTAGATGAGGTCTTTAACCATGCTGGCTGTGACTGTAGAAAACTTAACCCGTAAATTCGGCAAGTTTACCGCTGTCGATAACGTCTCTTTCGAAGTTAACAGGGGTGAAATCTTTGGTTTTTTGGGCCCCAATGGGGCGGGGAAATCAACGACTATCCGGATGCTTTGCGGGATTTTAGCTCCGAGCTCCGGCAAGGCTTTGGTAGCCGGTTATGATATCGGGAAGCAACCGGACATGGTCAAGCAAAATATCGGCTATATGTCACAAAAATTTTCTCTGTATGAAGATTTATCGGTCGCTGAAAATATCGAGTTTTATGCCGGCATATATGGCATCCGAAATTTCGGAGTGCCTGAGGTTAAAAAAAGGATTTTGGCCTTGTCTCATCTTTCGGAGCAAGAAAAAATGCTGGCCGGGGAATTGCCGACGGGTTTAAAACAAAGGCTGGCCCTGGGTTGCTCCATTGTTCACCGGCCGCCGATATTGTTTCTGGATGAGCCGACGTCGGGGGTTGATCCCATTTCCAGGCGGCAGTTTTGGGAGTTAATCCGAGGTTTGTCGCAAAGCGGAACTACGATCTTCGTGACAACCCATTTTATGGATGAAGCGGAGTACTGCAATCACATCGTTTTTATCGCCGGGGGTAAGCTGGTGAACTTGGGCACTCCCACGGAGCTGAAACAACAATCGGGCCAAGCCAACCTGGAGGGCGCCTTTATTTATTTTTCCAAGAAAGCCCAGGAACAGCAAAGTAAAGTGTAACAGTTCCAGAACGGCCGGAAAAGGCGGGATGGCTTTTGAGGATCTTATTTCGGGGAAACTGGGTGGGGTTATCATCATGCAACAATTATGGGCTTTGATCAAAAAAGAGTTTTTGCAAATCCGGCGGGACCCGCGTACCTTGGGGATGGTTCTCTTTGCTCCGCTGGTGATGTTGATGCTTTATGGATATGCAGTCAATTTTGACATCCATCATATCGCCATCATTGTATGTGATCAAGACTGCTCCCAGGAGAGCCGCGAATTTATCAGGGGTTTCAGTTCGTCGGAATATTTTGATATTACCGGTCATGATGCTAACCCGGAACATCTCATCAGCTATTTGGATGCCGGGATAGCAAGGGGAGTTTTGTGGATTCCCCGGGGATTCGGGCGGAAACTGGCTGAGGGAGTCGGAAGTGATTTATTTTTCGGTTTGGACGGAGCCGATGCCAACACAGCCACGATTTCCCTGGGTTATTTTTCCAAATACGTCCAGGGATATTCGGCAAATATCATTATCAACCGTCTTACCCAAAAAGGCCGTCCCGACTTAGTAAACCGCCTGACTTCCTTTCAAACCGAAGCGAGAGTTTGGTATAATCCGGAGCTGAAGAGTTCCCATTTTATCGTCCCCGGTTTGATTTCCACCTTATTGATGATGGTCGTGGCGCTATTGACCGCCATGGCGGTTACCAATGAGAAAGAACGTAATACTTTCGAACAGCTGGCGGTCAGTCCCATTAAACCTTGGCAATTGATTCTGGGAAAAATCATTCCCTATGCCTTGGTCTCTTTTTTGGGAGTATTGTTGATTATTCCAGCCGGTGTTTTTTGGTTCGGAGTGCCGCTACGTGGGAGTATCCTTGTTTTGATGCTGTTTATATTGATATTTCTGGTATCGGTGCTAGGGATAGGGTTATTTTTTTCGACGATTGCCAAGACCCAACAACAGGCCATGTTTATGGTTGTACCGGCTACGACCTTGCCGGCGATATTGCTTTCCGGATTTGTGTTCCCCATTGAAAGCATGCCCCATTTTCTGCAATGGGTTACTTATTTAATACCGGCTCGTTTTTTTCTCATCGCTTTGCGTGGCATCTTTTTAAAAGGAGTGGGACTAGTGGTTCTTTGGCCCCAAGCCATTATTTTATTGATCTTTTCAACAGTTTTGATGGTTGCGGCTGCTTTAAAGTTTAAGAAAAGGTTGGACTAAGACCAATTTGCCCTCTTGAGTACCGATCAAAATGCAAATTTCGATAAATCAATGAGGAAGAGGAATGCCGGATGAACGTCAGAGTATGGGCGATTGCCAAAAAAGAAATCGTGCAATTAATTCATGAACCAAGAACGTTGGCGATGATTTTTGTGGTACCCGTCGTCATGACATTGGTATTCGGCTATGTGGCAGGCTCCGATATCCGGGATATCCAATTTGCCGTGGCCGACTATGATCAAACCACCGTTAGCCGGGAGATAGTCGCCAAGCTTGAGCATTCGCAGTATTTTATCAATCAGGGCTTGGTGCGCAGGGAAGCCGAATTGGGGCCGAAGCTTGATGCCGGAAAGATTAAAATCGGCCTGGTGATCCCCAAAGACTTTTCCCGGGACATCGACCGTTTTTCCAAACCACAAGTCCAGGTCCTGGTTGACGGCACCGACTCGAATACCGCTACCATCGCCCAAAACTATTTTTTGAGTATTATCGACAGTTTGGCCTCGCAGATTTCTCAAAAGGAGATGTTGAAATCCGGTCTTGGCCGTTCCCAGGCAATGACGATCAATTTTCAGTACCGGATTTATTACAATCCGGAATTAAAGGCGGCTTATTATATGGTCCCCGGCGTCACAGTGATGATTTTGCTGTTAATCACCACCATGCTGACGGCTTTATCCATCGTCAAGGAGAAGGAAAGGGGTACCATCGAACAGATTATGGTGACTCCGGTGAAGTCGTGGGAATTTATATTGGGGAAATTATTGCCGTTTCCTTTTATCGGGATGATCGATGTAATATTGGTGGGTCTGGTAGCGAGCCTATGGTTCGGTGTCCCGATTCGCGGCAGTATTACTCTGCTTTTATGCTGTTCAGCCCTTTTCTTAATGACCACCTTGGGTTTGGGTTTGCTCATTTCCACAGTGTCCAGTACTCAACAACAAGCGATGCTCAGTACGATGTTTATCGTGATACCGAACATCCTGTTATCGGGTTTTGTTTCACCGATAGCCAATATGCCAAAAGCCTTGCAGCTCCTGACGTATATCATTCCCGCCCGTTATTTTATTGAAATAATCCGGGGAATTTATCTTAAAGGCATCGGTATTTCTTATTTGTATCCACAAATGCTGGCCCTGGCGGGGATAGGGACGATTATTCTCGCTTATTCAGTGAAAGGGTTTCATAAGCAATTGGCGTAAGGTACCCTTTCAGTTTTTCTTGATCTGAAAAATTTCATTTAAAGTGATCCAGTTTTGTTGGAACCCGTAAGGGTTATTTTGACCGCTCCAAAAGCCGACGCCCCCGAGATCCAAATTCCGGGCCCCGGCGTATTTGGCCCGGACCGAACGGGTATCCTCAAACCAGACCACATGTTCCTGGCCGGTCTCATCTGTATAATTGAAATAGGGTGACTGGGCTAGCGGATCATAATTGATTTGCGCCCCAAAGCGTTGAGCGATGTGATACACTTCAATCAGAGTGACGGTTTTGGCCAAAACGCCTTGCGTGAAAGGAATCGGCCAATCATAACCGTACAGCGGGATTCCCTGGATGATTTTAAAACTGGGTATCTTGGAGAGGGCGTAGGATAAAACTTTCTGAATTTCATTCAAAGGAGCAACGGCCATTGGTGGCCCCCCCATATAACCCCAATCGTACGTCATGATGAAAACCAAATCCGCCCAATTGCCGAGGGCTTTGTAATCGTAGGCATCCTGGGTCTGATCCGAGGTATCGCTGTTTTTCGGGGGAACCGTCAGCGTAACCAGGTATCCCGCGGATCCGAGAACTAACTTGATGGTCTTGATAAAGTCAGTAAAAAGATCGCGGTCCGCTGCGGCTACATTTTCAAAGTCGATGTTGACCCCGGCAAAACCGTAATGGGATAATATTCGCACCAGGTTTTGGATAGTTTGGACTCTTAATGTTTCATCCCGGATGACCGCTTTAGCTAAATCGGGATCGAACCGTTCGGGGCCTAAATTGGTAATGACCAGTAGGGGTAAAATGTGAAATGAGTACAAAAGAGCAACATACCACTGGATCTGAACTTGAGGGATAATGAACACTCCATCGGTGGTCACCGGAAGTTGAAAGAGCGCGCCATAGGTAATCGACTGTCCAATTTGTTTTAGCGTTCGGGCCAAATCGTCAAGGCGGTTCAATTGAAAATAAGCGAGACTGACAACCGGCATACGCCGGTGGGGAAAAAGGATGGATTGACCCACGACCAGCGGTTCCGACCCCGAAATATCATTGAGGAATGTTAAGTCGTGTAGCGTAATTTGAAATTTATCGGCAATACTGGTGAGAGTATCACCGGGTTGGATAATATAAATGTCCGTTTGCATTTTTGTTCGTTCACTCCTAGCTTAATGAAACAGTCTATCATATGCCAAAATCCTTCCGGGAGCTACGGTTCTGTTATCGTTATTTTTCTTGACTTCCTTTTTAAAATTGGTTACAATCAAAGCAAAGAGTTTAATACCTGTATTACTGGCGGATAAAGTGGGTTACCACAGGGGAATACAGGAAATATGAAAAAGCCGACCGCCTGGGCGCTATTTGTGCGCCTGGGCGGCTTTTTCTATGCGCCCGGTATCACAAATCTAAGGAGGAGATTGCAATGGAGCCGTGGCGAAGTTTTCATGGGAAAGCATGGCGTGACCGGATCGACGTAGCAGAGTTTGTACGGGAGAATTACCAACCTTATTATGGTTCGGCTGACTTTTTGAAAGGTAAGTCGGCTAAGACCGGCCGTCTGTGGCAGCAATGCCTGGATCGGATGGCTGAGGAACGGGCTGCCGGAGGTGTCCTGGAAATAGATACCCGGAGGGTAGCGGGGATAACTGCCTGGGGTCCCGGATATATACAGCAGGAAGATGAAGTGATTGTGGGCTTGCAAACGGATAAGCCTTTAAAGCGAATGGTCAATCCCTGGGGGGGCTGGCGGATGGTAGAGGCGGCCTGCCAGGCCAGAAATGTTGAGCCGGATCCGGCTATGGCTAAAATTTTTACCCGTTACCGTCGTACTCAAAATGAAGCAATTTTCCGGATATATACTCCGGCAATGCGGCAGGCCCGGAAGCTTGGATTGATTACAGGATTACCGGATGCTTACGGCCGGGGCAGGCTCATTGGAGATTACCGCCGGGTTGCGCTTTACGGCACCGACTTTTTAATGCGGGAAAAGCAAAAAGATCTTTATGCTTTGGATAATATTGATGATTCCACGATTCATCTCAGGGAGGATATCGCCGATCAGGTCCGGGCTCTGGAACGCATGGCTGAACTCGGGAATACTTACGGTTGTGATATTTCCCGTCCTGCCAGTGATGGGCGGGAGGCGGTTCAATGGTTATATATGGCGTATCTCTGTGCTGTCAAAGAGCAAAATGGGGCGGCCATGTCTTTGGGCCATAATAGCCCGTTTCTTGATATTTTTATTGAGCGCGATTTAAAAGAAGAAACCCTCAGCGAGGAAGAAGCGCAGGAACTCATCGACCAACTTGTGATCAAGTTACGGCTGGTCCGTCATCTGCGGACTCCGGAATATGATCAGTTATTTGCGGGGGATCCGACTTGGATCACCGAGTCTTTAGGTGGTATGGCCGAGGATGGACGGCCTTTGGTGACTAAAACCGATTTTCGCTGGCTTCAGACACTGCGCAATCTGGGACCAGCTCCGGAACCGAATCTGACTATATTATCTAGCCCTCATTTGCCGGAAAGTTTTCGCAAGTTTAGCGCTGAGATGGCGATTGAAACTTCAGCTCTTCAGTTTGAAAACGATGAATTAATGCGTCCGATTTTCGGCGATGATTACGGGATTTCCTGTTGCGTTTCCGCAACCCGGTTGGGTAAGGATATGCAATTTTTTGGAGCCCGGGTTAACTTGTCTAAAGCATTGCTGCTGGCAATCAACGGAGGAAAGGATGAAGCCGGAGGAATCCAGATGCTGGATGTACCTGCTTTATCCGAGGAATATTTGGAATGGGATGAAGTCTGGAGCAATTATGAGCGGGTTTTAACTTGGCTGGCGGTTCTTTACAGCCGTACCATGAATTGTATTCACTATATGCATGATAAGTATAATTATGAACGGGTTCAAATGGCCTTGATTGATTCCAATCCCCGGCGGCATATGGCATTTGGAATCGCCGGCCTGTCCGTGGTCGCTGATTCTTTGAGCGCCATTCGCTATGGCCGGGTCAAAGTGATTCGCGATGAACAGGGAATTGCCCAAGAGTTTATTGCCGAAGAGAAATTCCCCTGTTACGGAAATGATGATGACCGGGTTGATGGCCTGGCGGTCCGGGTTATCCGCTATTTTTACAACGTTCTTTCCCAACAACCGATTTACCGTAAGGCCTTGCCTACGCTTTCCGTTTTGACGATCACTTCCAATGTCGTCTATGGACATAAGACTGGCCCGACGCCTGATGGCCGACTGGGAGGCAAACCTTTTGCACCAGGGGCTAATCCGATGCATGGCCGGGAAAAAACTGGCGTGGTGGCGGCGATGCGTTCGATAGCCAAGATACCTTATGATATTTGCCGGGATGGTATCTCCTACACATTTTCAATTACCCCGCGGGCTCTTGGAAGTGAAATGCCTGATCGCTCCGGGAATTTATTAGCTTTAATCGATGGATATTTCAGTGCTTTGGGGCATCATCTGAATGTCAATGTCTATAACCGTGAAACCTTGATCGATGCCATGAACCATCCGGAGTTGTACCCTAATTTGACTATCCGGGTCTCCGGTTATGCCGTTCACTTTACCAAACTCAGCCGGGAACAGCAACAGGAAGTAATTGAGCGGACGATATATGAGAGGATGTGAATCTGTTTGGGAAGAATTCAATCGATTCAGAGCTTTTCAACATTTGACGGCCCAGGTTCACGGTGTGTGATATTTTTACAGGGATGCCCCATGGGGTGTATTTTTTGTCATAATCCGGAATCATGGGACCTTCAGTCCGGGGAAGAACTGGATGGAACAACTCTAATGAGGCGTTTGGAACGTTGCCGCCCTTTTTTGCACCAGCCGGGGCTGACGATTAGCGGCGGGGAACCTCTTATGCAACCCGGTTTCACATTGGAAGTGATCCGTAAGGCTAAGACTTCAGGATGGCATGTGGCGTTGGATACTTCGGGGTGGGGGCCGGCGGAAGTGTTTCAAAGAATTAGTGAAGCCTGCGATCTGGTTATTTTTTCAATCAAGCACCCTTTAACACCGGAAAAGCTGGCCCCCGGAGCGGACCATCAAAATATTTTAACCAATTTGGAAACGCTCGCTGGTTTAAAAATTAAAGTTTGGTTACGGTATGTACTGCTCCCGGGGTGGAACGCTGAACCCGACTGTTTAGCCAAAATCAGCGTGATTGCCAAAGGACTTCCCAATCTTGAACGATTGGAAGTCCTGCCTTTTAATAGTTTAGCAGTGGATAAGTGGCGGGAACTTGGTAAAGACAGTCCTCTATGGCGAGAAAGATTACCAAAAGTTTCAGAGGAGAGGATCATTCAAGCGGAACAGCAAATTGGCTGGCATAAATCAAATTGTTCATCGATGGGTGTATGATAAGGAATAGGACCACTCCAATTTGGGATCATCTGGATGTAAAATATTCGGTGCAGCAGGAGGGAATTAATTTCCGATACCGAAAATTGAAGAAAAATTTGTCGGACCGGGCCATAGCCAATACAAAAATTAATACCGGCTTCTTCGGGTGCCCTCCCCTAAGAGATGATTTCGGCGTAGAATTTAAACAAGGGCTTTTTTATTTTTGTCACATAGTTTCGATTGAAAGGCGACCTGATGAGGAAAAATTTTCAGAAATATACTTGGTTGTTCTTGCTATTTTGTTTAGTGATCCTGCCGGTTTATGGCATGGAGGAATTAAAAACTTTTCATCTCACGATTTTTCATTCCAATGATTTTCATGGCTACGAGCCGACCAACTTAGCCCGGCAAGCGACAATTGTAAATGAGGCCCGTGAAAAGGATTCCAATATACTGTTTTTAAACGCCGGAGATGTGTTTGCCCGGGGCAAATATCATCATATTTTTTACGGAGAGCTTGAATTTGCAGAATTAAATGCCATGGGGCTGGATGTATTGACCTTGGGTAATAATGAATTTAAGGCAACCGGCGAAGCGGATACTTCCCGGCAATGTTTGTATGCCAGAATTCGCCAAGCCCATTTTCCTATTTTATGCGCTAATATCCATTCGGAAAGGGATGGTTCTTATTTACCCGATGTCAAACCCTATATCGTAAAGACCATCAATGGGGTGCGGATTGGTATCTTCGGTGTTACAGCCAATCGCACCGGGAGCTATCGGCAGACCCAGGGGTTGGTTGTTGAAGATCAGATTGAGACGGCTCAAAAGATATTCCCCCAAGTGGCTGCTAATTCCGATATTGTAATCGCCCTGACCCATATTGGCTTTACGATGGATAAAAAACTAGCCGCGGCCCTACCTGCGTTGGATGCAATTATTGGCGGAGATAGTCATACCGTATTAAGCCATCCTTTTAATGCCAATGGAGTACCGGTTGTGCAGGCCGGAGGGGAGTTATGGCAATATTTAGGACGGCTGGATTTGACTTTTGAATATCGGGATAACCGGTGGAAGCTTAAGGAGTATAAAGGGATCCTTATCCCAATCCGGCGGACCATCCCGGAGGATCCCAAGGTGAAAGCCATTTTAGAAAGTCATTTGGCCAAGATCCACAAATCAGCGGCGTAATGTTCAATCTATTTTATCGGAGGCAGCTATGAAATTGTTGAGACAAATGGGCATTGTACTGGGTATTTGTTTGCTCGGCGGATTTCTCCAGCGAGTATTGAAGCTGCCGATACCGGGTAATGTTTTAGGGATGCTCATCCTGCTGGGTGGGTTGTGTAGCGGTCTGATTAAACTGGAAATGATTGCTGAAGTCAGCGATTTTCTCCTGGATCACTTGGCGTTTTTCTTTATTCCGGCGGGAGTAGGAATTATCGCTTGTCTGGGTTTATTGCGCGGGAAATGGCTGGCAGTCTTGGGAGTATGTTTCATCACGACTGTGCTGATTATGGCCGTTACCGGTCATGCCATTCAATGGATGCAAAGGAGCCGTAAAAGATGAAAAATTTTTTGGATACTCCATTGTTTGGCATCCTGTTGTCAATCGCCGCTTTTGAAGTTGGTATATCGATCAATAAAAAGACTAAGCTCGCTGTTTGTAATGCTTTTCTGATTAGCATTTTGCTAATTATCGGTTGCTTGACCTGGTTTCATATCAGTCTGCAGTCTTTTAACATCGGTGGTGATATGATCTCGTTTCTTTTGGGCCCGGCTACCGTCATTCTGGCGGTACCCATTTATAAGCAGATTGCGCTCCTGAAAGCCAATCTGCTGCCAGTTTTTGTGGGCATCACCACCGGTTGTGTTACGGCGATTACCAGCATCATTGGACTTTCGAAATTATTTAAATTGCAAGGAACGATTTGCGCCTCGTTGGTTCCGAAGTCGGTGACAACTCCGATCGGCATTGAGGTTTCCAAAGAAATTGGAGGCATACCTGCTATTACCGTAGCTGCGATTATTATTACCGGCGTTGTAGGTGCGGTTTTTGCGCCCATCGTTTGTAAGGTTTTTCATATTAAGAATAAGGTAGCTGTGGGAATTGCAATCGGTGCTTCCTCCCATGCGATTGGGACCACTAAAGCATTAGATCTTGGCGAAACGGAGGGAGCCATGAGCGGATTGACCATCGGGATAGCCGGGTTAATTACAGTTTTTTTGGCACCTATTCTGACAAAATGGTTGGGGTAAAAGGCGGATGCTTGCTGTAAGTTTTGGCTTAAGGCGCAGGCACTGAATTTACCCCCGGAAAAGATAAACTCCCATTGGGTGGTAGGGATACCATATATTTTAAAAAACATCGTTACGTTCAGAAAAAATTATTTCTGGCCAAGAATTATTTTTTTTTAATCAAAAAGAATCGGATGAGCCATAGAAATAATTCATTCTGTCGTCCGGAAGACCGAGTGAACGACAGAAATGATTATTCTACCATACGGAGGATTGATCCAAGACCTAAAGGAATCTTTTCTGTCGATCGAAGAATCGATCCAACCCCAAAAATAATTTTTTCCGGCACTCAAAGGATCGATTGGGCCACAGAAATCATTTTTTCTGTCACCGGATCGATTGCTCCGGCGTTAAAAAAATGATTTCTGTCATCTAAGTAATTTTTTTCTTCGATAAAAAAATTATTTCTCTCGGAAAAGTAATTTTTTTTATGGCGGAATGAATTCCTTGAGTCCCAGAAATCATTTTTTCCGGCGTTAAAAAAACGGAGGCTGTCTAAAAAGTAATTTAAAATCAATAAAAAATACAATAATATAGTTTCATTGAATATACTGATTTTAATATATGGTATTTCTTGATCGCGCGTGCACGTATGCGCACTGAATTTGCTTTTGGGACAGCCCCTTATAGATATTTTTCAATCATTTCTTGGGTGATGGCTTTCCGGGCACAGATCTCCCCATAAAATTTACCGCTCCGACGAACCGTCCGTTGCTGGGTCCCAAAATCATTGGCGATAAGCCCAAAACGGCCGCTTTCGCCTTCAGCCCATTCAAAATTATCCATCAGGCTCCAGTGATAATACCGTTCAACCGGAATGCCTTCCTGATTTAAGCGGGCGATTTGTTGCAGATGATCATAGATAAATTGGGCGCGCTTGGTATCTTTCGTATCACAGATACCGTTTTCAGTGATATAAATGGGAGCTTGATATTTTTGGTAATATCGGCGGCATAAACGGTATAGACCCTCAGGATAGATTTCCCAGCCGAGATCGTTGACGGGAGCGTTTTTTTTCACGTTTAGGTGGCCAAACAGATTCGCAGGTTCCCAAGCTAAACGGACCATATCTCGGGAATAATAATTGATTCCCAGGAAATCGTAGTATTTTCCCCGGCCAAGCGGATAGCCGCCCATGCCCAAAGGGAAATTGAATTTTCCAAAGCCCATGCTTTCCAAAAACAGGTCTTGGGAGAGATAGCGGATGATCCGAGCCGGTATTTTATTTCGCAATTGGTTGTCTTCGGGATCAAAGATTCGTAAGTGATGAGCGATACCGACCCGGGTCTTTCCGGGAAATTGATGTTCAATGCGAATCCGGTGGATTTCCTGGTAGCTTTGAATATGGGCCAGCGTGAGATGGCTTAAAGCCCTAAACATGGCGAAGAGATTGGTTTTACCCGGTGGCCAGGCGCCGCGTTCATAACCGTAAATTAAATAGACATTGGGTTCATTGATGGTGATCCATTCATTCACCAGGTCGCCCAATGCAGCAACTACATAATGGGTATAGCGGATAAATAATTGGACTGACTCTGGATTTTCCCAGCCGCCCATATCTTCGAACCATAAGGGGTTTGAAAAATGGTGCAAAGTCACCAGGGGTTGGATCTTATTTTGCAGTAATAAAGAGAGTTCATCCTTATAGTGACGGAGGACTTTGTCATCAAAACGGCCTTTTTCAGGCTCGATACGGCTCCATTCAATTCCCATCCGGTAGATATTATGGTTTAACTCTTTCATGAGCTGGATATCTTCAGGATAACGGTTCCAGTGATCATCGCCCCGGATGCAGCTGGAGCCGTCATGAATGTGGCCTTGGTTCTGACACCAGCGAAACCAGGTGTTATTTTGGTCGCCGCCTTCGATCTGTGTCGCTGAAGTAGCGCTGCCCATTAGAAAATTTTTGGGAAGTTGAAAAGGTTCCATTTTAGCACCGTCCATTGAAAATCTCTTGATTCAATTATACAAGTTATTGGGAGATGGGACAATTCAACTCATCGGGCACGAGTGAAAAATAAATCATTGATACCGGTTCATCTCGATTATCGCCTCGCCAATGAATGAATCAATCTCTTTTAATATCGATAAGTGCTTAGCATTCTTGATAATCCCACTGTGGGATTTAAATTGAATATTGTCTGGAGGTAACTTTGCATACTGGATGACTTTTTGGGGTTCAAATAATTCATCGTTTTCACCGATAAATAATCCATAAGGTTTAGGGATGGCGGCAAATAATTTTTGCGGGTTATTGGGTGTCAGAGCTTTCGACATGTTGCAGGTCATTGAGGTAATTAACAAAGGATTGTGTTTTATAATTTGATCAGGATAATTCATTCTTATAACAGGAGTATTTCCAAATAAATTTCCCCTTGAAATATGATTGAAAATAATTTTGGCTAGGTCTGCCTTGGCAAAGGGATGGGGGTTATTTTTTCTTTCATGTTTGGCCTGATAACCAAAAAAGGGGGCTATAAAAAAGTAGCCATTGCATTTACGAGCTTGGTTCCAATGCAGATAGTTTAAAACCAAACCGCTTCCTGAAGAATGTCCCCCAAGGTAGCTTGGCAGATGAGGATTTTCGTTTTCGATCAATACAATCATCCGATTAAGATCTTCCAAAACATGTTCCGGAGTTGGCGTATCCCCCCGAGGGCCTCCGGAGTTGCCGTGACCTCGCAAATCTAAAAGATAGGTCGATATATTATATTTTTTGCTTAATCCATGGGCTAGATATTGATACCCTGCTCCGCTACAGGCCCCGGCGCCATGAATAAAAAGGAATACCGCCACCGGATTTGAAGCTAAAAATGGATAATAGGCTAAATTTAAGCCGTCGGATGTTGTTATAAAAGACGGTTTTGGTAAAATAATTTCATGATGCTTCATAATTTCTTCAAAAGAAAATGAGGCGACTTGACTCATGTTGAAAGCCTCCTTTACATTTTATTTTTGGGTAAAGCAATCATTGGAATTTTAAAACATCGATAGCATAAGTGGTACACTGAATACTGTTTTTTACTGTAAATTATTTTGAAAGCAATAATGGGTTTTTACGAGGATAAATTATTTAAATTTTCTTAATTAAATTTGATTTCTTTTTTTTAGTATATCACAATCTTTCGTTCTTTCATATGGCGGGAATAAACTTTGACTCGATCGATCAAAAGAATATTTTTTGGACTTTTTTGAATTTGAGTATGGATGAATTATTAAACACTGAACCTGCAAAGTACTTTATAAACGGAGGAAAAGGATATGGAGCAAACATCAAAGGAACAAAAGACGAGAGCTGCTAAAACCCCCAATGCTTCGGCAGTGGAAATGACGGAGCTGGTTTTGCCCAATGACACCAATTTGCTGGGCAATTTGCTTGGAGGCCGGATGATGCATTGGATGGATATTGCCGGAGCTATGGCTGCATTCAGGCATTCCAACCGGGCTGTGGCGACAATTGCCGTGGATTGCCTGGATTTTAAGCACCCGGTTCATGTCGGAGAGATCGTTACTTTGAAGGCTAAAATCATTTGGGTAGGGAGAACTTCCATGGAGGTGGTCATCCGGGCCTTTGGTGAAAACCCGATGACCGGGAAAACGGTTCAGACCAATACAGCCTATTTTACTTTTGTGGCGCTGGATGATCAAGGTAAACCCACTCCGGTTCCTGCGCTTACTCCAGAATCGGCTGACGAAATAGCCGACTACCAAACGGCGGAAGCCAGGCGAAAAGATAGGCTTGCCAATCCGTGCAACCGTTAAATGAAAAATATAAAAATCGGGCGATGGGTATTGTTTGCTGCTGGAAAAGGTCGTTGATTCGGTATGAAATTCAGATTAAAATATTTTTAGCGAATTCAATTTCAAGCGGACGGAAGCTCTTTTTAGGCTGCATTCCGGTGTCTGCTTATCGAGAAAAACGCCCGGTTTGGTCCGAGACCCGGGCCCCTGCCGCTGCGGTTGGAATTTTACGGAGATTCCGTTACAGCCGGCGCTTGCAAGGAAAATTCCGGTTTTAAAGGGAATCTATCTATAGCTTTATAATGCTTTCATCCGCCAGCAGGCACTTTGAAAGTCGCCCAATAACTTGGGTAAAGGAATATTGAGACCGGCATTCATCAATTCATCCCCGCCGAAAACACCACTTTCCCCATAAATTCGATAATCTTTTGATGGGTCCAATCCTTTCAGGCGAACTTTGCGAAGAGGGGCATTCGGTTCGGCCAAAGTCTTAAAATAAAAGGCTACAGCCTCTGTCTTATCCCCGCTTACGAATATCCAAGCCGCTTCATTGCCTTCAAAGGGGCTTAGGATTCGATAATAATCTCCAAATTGGATGATAGGACGGATTTCTTTATAAAAAGCCACTTGATTCTTGACTCTCTGCCGTTCAGCGCTGTCCAGTTTATTCAAATCCAATTCATAGCCAAAGCATCCGGAACTGGCTACATGGCCACGTATTTCTAATGATGTTTCCCGTTGCAATTGATGGTTAGGAACAGCCGATACATGAGAACCCATGGTAATCGCAGGATATACGATACTGGTTCCATATTGGATTTTGAGCCGGGCAATAGCATCTGTATCATCACTGGTCCAAATCTGGGGCATAAAATAGAGAATTCCCGGATCAAAACGGCCTCCTCCGCCGGAACAGCCTTCAAATAAAATCTGAGGGAACGAACTGGTGATTTTGTCCATCATTTTATACAAATTCAATATATAACGATGGGCCGTTTCTCGCTGTCGCTCCGGCGGGAGCTTCAGCGAACCGATATCCGTCATATTGCGGTTCATGTCCCATTTCACATAGCGGATAGGATTGGCCGTTAAAATATCCATCAGCATTTTGGTTACAGCCTCACAAACATCCTCCCGGGACAAATCCAATACCAATTGGGATCGAGCCTCAGTGGAAGGCCGGTTGGGAACGTGCAGGCACCAATCAGGATGGCTGCGGTATAATTCACTGTCCGGAGAGATCATCTCCGGCTCAAACCATAATCCAAATTGGAGTCCCTGTTGATTGACGCGGTTGATTAAGTCCTTAAGTCCTCC
>DNPQ01000257.1:2505-9682 GCA_003501335.1 Bacillota bacterium | reverse complement strand
CCAAAGGAACTTTTGAAGCGTAACTTAGGGTTCCGGTATCATCTTTGACATCAATAACTAAGGCATTGAGTTCGGTTGCATCGATAAAATCGACGAGTTGAGGGAACCATTTGGAAGAACCGGCTATCCATCCCGTTGTATAAATTCCTTTGATAAGCTGAGGTTTAGGCCATTGGACCGGCTTAACTTCATCAGCATGAGGTTGTTCAACAACCCTGGCCGGTGATAAATTAATAATCGGAAGTTGGCGCAGCGTTGGTTGGATTCTCCGGGGGGAGACGGCTGCTGTCATGGACAAGCAAGCAATTGTGATCATCAAGAATAAAAGAGCGTTTTTTGGTAATCGAGTCCGCATGGTGTTTACCTCTTGTGTTTTTAAACGTAGAGTTCGCTCGTGAAAAGCGTATACCTTCGTAAACTTAAAGGTAAATGTAGGGCTGATAGGGGATGTTCTGATGAAAGTGATTATGGTAAGCGATAGTCACGGGAGTTTTGGTGTCTTGCAGAAAATTGTGGCGAAGGAAACGCCTTTTGATTTATTGATCCATTTAGGGGACGGGATCGAAGAGATTCTACGTCTCAAGTTGATGAAGGATTTTAATTTGGATGCAGTAGCGGGCAATAATGACCCCAGAGATTATTTTCCTGATCATTTAATCATGAAGTTCGGAGCTTACCGATGTTTTATGACCCATGGCCAACTTTATGAGGTTGACGATGGCCTCGACCAACTGGTTGCTGCGGCAAAAAGGGAGAAGGCCGCAATTGCTTTTTATGGACATACTCATGAATATAGCGATCAACTCTATAAGGGAGTCCGGGTTATCAATCCCGGAACAATTTGCTCCTATTTAAATAAATGTCCGTCCTATTTGACAATTGCGATTGAAAACCGTGAACTTTTAATCAAGCGGGTTGATCTAAAGGAGCTCTAAAGAATATTGACCCAATTAAACCGTTCTCGCTCCGGAATATGTTGAATATAGTGTTCTAGACTTCCCAGTTCCATTTGTGTTTCGGAATAATTTTTGGTTTGAATGGCTTTGACGGTTCGGACTAATGCTTCATCAATGGAATCCATTTCGCGATGAATGATGAGCATCGCCCAAAAAGGTTTGACCCGTCCCCATTTTTGTTGAAAGACTGTTAATTTTTTCAGAGCCGAATCCCATTGTTGATAATCGACAATCACACTTAATTTAGCGATTTCATGATCAAAACGATCGGAAGTGGTTTGAATTTGATTTTGGATATAGATTGCCAGTCCGACAAATAGGACCAATCCAGCCATAGCGGTTATCCAAACTTTCATGAACTTTTTTTCCCCGGGGTATTTTTACATTGGATAAAAAGTTTTCCGGTGGAATCCAAACTGGCAAGAAGGATCTGGTTCCATTGAAATAATCCAAACCGGGAAATTTCCTTTCGCAGCCAATCTTCTGATATATTAGACTCCCGGAGCTGTTTGTGCTGTAATTCGCCATCAATAATTAAAGTAAGCGGTAGACCTTCATAATGAGTCTCAATTTTTAAATCTTCCGGATTGACAGGCCTTTTTTGAGATTTAGGGATCACCGATAATTTACCGCTGGTTTCTAAAATTGCATACTCAACATCGGAAATGTTGGGAATATCCTTTAAGCGGAGTTGTTCCAAAAGGTCACTGATACTATAGCGCAGTTTCGTTAATTCTGATTGTTGAATCCGGCCGTTTTCAATTAATATACTTGGGCCGCCACAAATAATACGGCGGGCGGTAGAGCTTTTTAATGAAATCAAGGATAGTGTGATTTGGATGATTAAAAGCGTCAAAATGGGGATAATTCCGTTAATGAGAGGTATATCGGTATCCTGCATTGGCACAGCAGCCAGTTCCGAAATAAGGATTGTGATCACAAGCTCATAGGGTTGTAATTGGCCAATTTGGTGTTTCCCCATGATCCGTATGATTAGGACGACTAATATATATAAAATTCCGGCACGAATAGGAAGGGTTAACATCAAATACACCTCGGAATCATTTTGTACGATCTCCAGGACTTTATACGAAGGAAAGAAGAAGAATCCTAGAAGAAAGTGGAATCTTTGGCAGGATTTCAAATTAAAAAAAAGAAATATGAATTGGGATTTTGTGGTACTATCCTATAAGCGCCTGGGAATGGGAAGTATTATGAAATTGGTTCCAACGCTGGATATTACGGTTATAGCAGCTAAAAGAAGGAACATTGAGATTAGCAGATAACACTTTGTTTAGTTATGTTAATATTGGGGCGATAACTCCCGTCAAATAAAATTACGATTGACGAGGAGTTCTATTTATCAAGGGCAAATATCTTTTAGAAATGGATTTATCCCGACTCATTTTAGACCATGATAATTGGAAATTGATATTGGAGTAGGAAGTGATGTTGATGAAACGGGCGCGGAATTGTTTTTACTTATGTTGTATCGGTTTACTTTTATTGCTTTCGGGAGTCGTTTGGGCAGCCGATCTTACCTTGGGCGAGATTGAAGCAGGAAACTATCCGATGATTTCGATAAACAACCATATGCCTTCATTGTATAAAAATACGGACCAGTATTGGAAATCTCTTCAACGGGTTCAGCTCGAACTGGGGCATGTTGATCAATTTAAAGATGTTCCCAAACTAGGTCTAAAAAACCCTTATACTGGGAAAATTAAATTTGGTGATAAACCGGACGAAAGCTTTGGCGTTATCGTGGATATTGTGGGTGAAGAAAAAAGGCTTTATATTGATACAGATGGGGATGGCAGTTTTGCAGGTGAAAAATGGGTCCCGCTGCTCAATGAATGGTATGGTAACCAAAATTATTGGATTATAGCGCCAGAACCCATTCGGCTGATGGTAAGCTACCGTTCGAAACCGGGACAGAAAGTTCCTATCGATATCTCAGTCAGCGGAGCTTTAATTGATGCCGGTTTCAATCAAAAGGTCAAACCATTCTTATTGATAGAAGACCGAACCTGGTTTTTAGCAAAAGTGATGGAAGATGGCTATGAAAAAATGGTGGCTGTTATTGATTACAATCATAACGGATGTTTTAATGATCCCGTTGATTTAGTGGCAGTCGATTATAACGACGATAGTTTTTTTACGATGGATGAAGCGCAAAGCCGTAAAAAGGGTATTGTTTTAAAAAGCAAAAATAAGAAATGGAAAGTTGATTGGGACGCCTATCCTGATGTTTTAAGAATTGGGAGGGAAGGTAACTAATGCGCAAACCAAAAGTATTTTGGCTCGTCATGGTATTCATGATGATTTTTACGTCCTATGCAGTTGCCGCCAAACCACCGGAAACTTTTAAAAAAGTGGTACTCGGCAACGGTCTGACACTCATGTATCGAGTGATGAAAAATGATCCGATGGTATCGATGTATGCTGTATTTCCCATCGGTATGAATACCGAACGGCAAAAAGGGATTGCCCATTTGATTGAGCATTTGGTTTTCCGGGGAGGATCCGGTTTCACTTTTAAAGACATTCTGGAAGCAACCAATCGCCAAGGGGGAGAGTTTAACGGATTTACCTCTTTTTATAGTACAGTCTTTAATTATGTAGTCCCCAAAGATAAATTTGATAACGCTTTTCAGATTTTTAACGGTTCCATTTGGCAAACTGACTTTTCGGAAGCAAATGTCTCTTTGGAACGGAAAATCGTGGTTCATGAGTTAGATATGGATTACGCAATGCGTATTCCTTATTATCCAATTTTCCATTATTTTTACGCTGAGAATTTTTACAGCAAAGAAACTGTTGATGCCATGACGATCCAAAATATTAAGGATTTTTATCAGACTTATTATCAACCCGGCAATGTTACTTACGTTATAGCGGGCGATATTGATCCCAAAGCGATTATCGCTAAATTGGAACAAATCCAAAATGGTTATGGTCCAAAGGTTGTTCCTAAGGGTGTTTTAAATGAATATAATTTGCCTCATCAGGATGCCGTTGAAGAAAGGAATCTTTATCCTTATCAATATCAAGTCCTCATGGGCTATCAGTTTATAGGCTTGTCGCCAACCGATCGCATGGTTTTAAAAATGTTATCCTACCTCTATGGCCGTGAATATAAGGTGGACTATCAACGGAATGAATCCAATGTTTATAATGTTGTGGACCGCTCTCTTGGCAATGAAGACTATTTCGGTATTTATTATTTGGAATCCAGACATCCGTATTCCGATGAAGAATATCAAGCAGTAAAAAATAATATGGCTAAGTTTATCCGGCAATTTAAAAAAGTTGATTTGAAGGCGGCCCGTAAAGAATTTGTCCGTGCTGTCGAGAAGGAAAGGGCCAGCAGCAATCAGTCGGCTGTGGATGCGGTGGAATATGAGGTAAACCGGCTTACCGATCCGGATAATATCACCGTGGATTCGTTGGAAGTTCTCGAAAAAATTGACAACCAGGATTTGCAACGGATTATTGACAAATACCTTTCCGGACCGCCGACGACATGGATACTTGTAAAAAATAATAATCCAGGAGGTGAGTAGGATGGGGAAAAGAATATGTATCACAGTTTTCATTGCTTTGATGATCCTGATATCCTGCTATTTCCCGGTCTTAGCCGATAATCCTTCGCCGCTTCAAAGGTCAACCGTCAATGGGATGAGTATTATTCTGCAAAAAAACAAATCGGAAATTGCCCAAATCACTTTGGTGTTAAAAACGGGAAGCGGTATTGAACCTGCGGATAAAAAGGGCATTGCCTACATTATGAATAATATCGTGTATTTCATTTTAAATAATGATTCACAGGCGATGGCGGATCCGGTGGATGTTGTTACAGAGCCGGATTATACGTTGATTACCATGACGACTCTGGCACGGGATATCAAACCGACTTTGCAGCGAATCAAGACTTTATTATCAGAGCCTATTTATAGCTATGATATTGTGGCCGATTTAAAGGAAGCCTTAACGACGAATTTAAAAGCCACTTTGGTACAGACTAAAACCTATTCCGATTTTACAAAAGCCTATTACGGTGCAGATCATCCCTACAATGACTGGCCTGATCTGAAAACGATTCAATCGATTAGCGGGCCTGATGTCTATAAATGGTATCGTCAAACTTATCAACCGGGCAATGCGATTTTGTCGATCGCGGGTGGAGTTCGCCAAAGTATGCAGGATATTGAAAGTATTTTCTCCAATATGAAAAGCGAAACGGTGGATCGTCATTTGGTCATTCAGCCATCCCTTTTAAGCCAGGACAAATATTGTCAACAAGTTGATCCCAATGGCCGGGCCACTTCAATTTGTATGGGTTTCTCCGCTCCTAGAATGCAGGACCCGGAATTTCCGGCTTTTCGGGTAATTACTTATTATTTGGAGGAATATCAGCATTATTTTGAAGAATTGAGAGGTAAAGAAGGCCTATTTTATAGTGCTAGTGTGTATTATGATTACATTGATAAACCCAAGTCACCGAATATCGCATTTATCACAATGACCAATCCGGATTCGTTGAAAGCTGTAGAAGCAAGGACTCTGGAAGTCATTCAGAAGCTAATGAATTCAGGGATCGCTCAAGATGAAATTGATAAAGTCGTGAAAGCCATGAAAACGGAAGATGAGGCCCAAAAAGTAAATGGTAAAGGCTTGGCCACCCGGAATGCATTGAGCCAGTATTTACAGACCCAATTTGTTTATGATGAAATTTTGTTGCCTCAATTGGAACAGGTTAAGACTGAAGATATTCAAAAGGCTGCCAAAAAATATTTGCAGCATTATATCGAAGTATCGTATGTCCCTAAAAAAGTTGAGCAACCTTTTTAGCTTTTTAACGATAACAGTGGTTTATCTGATGAAACCGGGTCAAATGGGAATAAGAATGTGGAAATAATATTGACAAACAATAGTTAACTATGTTAAAATTCTTTTAGGTTTTAGATTTGAGAAGAGAAAGGGATCCTTCGAATGGAACTGAATTTATTTCAGCGCTCTGCTAAACTTTTTTGCCAGGCCATTATTTACCGCATATTGAAACCTTCTTTAGAGGGCCTTGCTAAAGAGCAGCTGACAGAAGTTCAATTATCCTGTGTCAAATATGCTGCGGTTCATAGTGCGCCCTCCATCGGGGAGATTGCCAATGGACTGTCGATTAGCAATGCTGCTTCGGCAAAACTGGTTGATCGTTTGGTGCGGAAAAAGTTGTTAACCCGTGAGGAAGATCCCCAAGATCGCCGGGTTCTTCAGATTAAATTGACTGCCAAAGGGCAAGAATTACTGGCGGATATTGAGAAAATTGAAGAAGATCAATTTCATGCTATCTTGGAACGGATGTCCGTTTCGGAAAGGGAGTCCTTGGAAATCGGGCTGAAAAGTTTTTTAAAGGCAGCCTTGCAGTCACCGGAACAAGTTGAAGAGATATGCCTTCATTGCGGTTGGAATCATATCATCCAATGTCCGGGGAACCTCCGTTACCGTGAATTAACGGGTAAAGAAAAAATTCCCAACTAAAAAAATTTTACTTTTATGATTAACCAGATTGAAGCCATCCTTGAGGCTTCTTTTTTTTATATTTGATCTGTCTTTATCTTAAGGCGCACATCTGTTATAAAACAATCATTTTAGAAGAGGGTTCCCCGTTTATTGAATTTATATTGATATTTTGTCGGATGAGAATGGGAAATGTGTTTTACGAGAGATGATTGAAAGGATTGTCAATAGTTTGTTTTCAAAAATAGATGCGGTATAATGAATAAAATAACGGGTTTTTCTGAACTAAAAAAGGAAAATATTTATCAAGGATTTGTCAACCGGATTGACAGATCGAAGATGAAACGGCCTATTTTTATTAAAGCTAAGGATGGTAAATCTTTTATGGGAACAATTATCAATGTGATTGCAATTTTGATAGGCGGGACAATTGGTTTGATATTCAGAAAACGGTTCCCACAACGGCTCTCGGAGACGGCATTAGAAGTAATGGGGTTATTTACGTTACTGGTGGGAATTGAAATGGCTTTGCAAGGTAAAGAAATGATTTTAATTTTAATCAGTCTGGCTTTAGGCGCCATGATAGGCGAGGGAATTAATATTGAAAAGAGACTGGATTCCTTTGGCGCTTGGATTGAAAAACGGCTCCAGGTAAAAGAAGGAAGTCCTGCTAAAGGATTTATTTATGCCAGTTTGGTTTTTTG
>DNPQ01000257.1:0-2175 GCA_003501335.1 Bacillota bacterium | reverse complement strand
TTATCAACCAAGGCCATGATGGATGGGATTATCGCCATTCCGTTTGCGGCCGGAATGGGATTCGGGGTGATGGGATCGGCTCTTTCCATTTTGGTTTATCAAGGCAGTTTAACTCTGCTTGCCAAGTTATTGCAACCGGTTTTTAATCCAATGGTGGTTCGTGAATTGACGGCTGTTGGCGGTGTAATTGTTATGGGGATTGGGATTAATATTATGGGGCTTAAGAAAATTCGGGTGGGTAATTTTTTACCGGCTTTGATACTGATAGTATTAATTTTATGGGCAAAGAGCAGGCTTTAAATAATTAGTAACAAAAAATTAAAGAATATTTTACAATAAATATTAAATGATCATAAGGCCTTAAACCTCGCTTGAAAATGCATTTCTCCCTTTTGTAACAACCTTCAAATATCGTAATTCAGGCATATTCATGGGCTAAATCAGGAAAGAATTGTGATCTCGGAGCCCTGTCGGGAAAATAGCTTCATGGGCGGGCTGTTGCATTTGCTCGACCTTTTTGATAAGATATAATCGGAGTAAAATTGAAATGTAATTGAGGGACGGGGTTTAAAGTTTATTTTTCATGATTTTTTTTAATATTATTTTATGGTTTATAGGATTTTGGGGTATTGATTGAATTGGCATTCTTAATGATTAGGTTTGATTCTGTATTCCCCGCCCGGTTGAACCGTAGGAGGTGAAGAATCCAACAAATAAATTTGCGACAGGTTCCGCTAAGATAAAGAATTTATTTCTTGAAGAAATTACTTCTTTATGCAGAATCTGCTTTTCTTCCATTTATTATCATTAAACTATAGAAAGGAATCCTGAAATGTCACATCTACATCTTTTACCGTTTGAATCTTGGTCGTTGTGGGTAGTTTTTGCAATTTCTTTGTTGGGTTTAGCGTATGCTATGTTTCTTCGTGGTCAGGTTATGGCTAAAGATAAAGGCGATTCTAAAATGCAAGAGGTTTGGAACGCTATTCGCGAAGGCGCTGATGCCTACCTGGGCCGACAATTAAAGACTATTCTGCCTTTAATTGTGGTTTTTGCCGTAGTTCTTTTCCTTTCCGTATATGTTGCTCCTCCCAGTGCTGAGGCTGCCGAACGGTTTCCCGGCGCTACTCCTGATCAATTAAAGCTATATATCGGACTCGGTCGGATGGTAGCCTTTATCATGGGCGCTTTCTTCTCCCTGACTGTCGGCCAATTTGGTATGCGGATGGCTGTTCAAGGCAACGTGCGTGTTTCGGCTGCTGCCCGTCATAGTTTCTCCGAAGCCTTAAAAATTGCTTATCGTTCTGGGACCATCACTGGTATGTTGACCGATGGTCTTGGTTTGTTTGGTGGTACAGTTATTTTTATGTTTTTCGGAATGGCTGCACCTGATGCTTTACTCGGTTTTGGTTTTGGCGGTACTTTACTCGCCTTGTTTATGAGGGTCGGCGGTGGTATTTATACCAAAGCTGCTGATGTCGGCGCTGATTTAGTCGGTAAGGTTGAAGCCGGTATTCCGGAAGATGATCCTCGTAACGCTGCTGTTATCGCGGACTTAGTCGGTGACAACGTCGGTGATTGCGCCGGTATGGCTGCTGATATTTTTGAATCCTATGAAGTTACCATTGTTTCCGGTTTAATCCTTGGTGTATCGTTAGTTGCAATTACCCATGATGTAAAATGGATAATTTTCCCGCTGTTAGTCCGGGGCATCGGCGTACTTTCTTCGGTAATCGGTACTTACCTGGTTCGTGGTAAGGATGATGGCACCGGTGACGCCATGGCTTCCATTAATAAAGGGTTTTATTCTTCAGCGGTGATTTCATTAATTGCCTTTGCATTTTTGGCCCATTTTTATATGCATGAATGGCGGGCTTTCTGGTCTGTAGGCGTTGGTATTGCGCTTGCTTTAGTTTTGGATGAGTTGACCAAATTCTTTACCGATACTCACTATTCACCGGTTAAAGAAATTGCTGCGGCTACCAAGACTGGTTCTGCGACCTTAATTCTCCGTGGTTTAGTGGTCGGTTTTGAAGCCGGAGTTTGGCAGACCATCGTGATTGCGGTTACTATTTTAGCATCTGTGTTGATTTATTGGGGTATGGATACGATTTATGTACTGTATGGTGTGGCGATGACCGGTATCGGTATGTTGACCTTAACCGGTAATAACGT
>DNPQ01000503.1 GCA_003501335.1 Bacillota bacterium | reverse complement strand
TAATCGCTTGCCAAGCAGAGGCCCTGAAATACCGCCCGGAACTTATAGCTATCAACGCTCAAATCGATATGGCCAGGCAAGCCGTATTGATTGCCAAAAGCGGTTACAAACCCACCGTGGCAATCATCGCCAACCATCAGCACTATGATCCTGAAAACTCATCTCCATCGCAGAGTGTTGGGGTTATTGCCACTATGAAGCTGTTCGACAGCGGTATGGTGTGGCATCAGATTCGTGAAGCCGAAGATACTTTGGAGCAGGCTCAAACCGGCCAGGAATTACTACAACGCGGGATTAAGCTGGAAGTGGAACAGGCTTACCATAATGTGGAGGTCTCTTTAAAAACTATTGAGGTTGCCCAAAAAAGCTTGGATACAGCGAAGGAGACATTACAGGTGTCGGATACCCGTTACAAAGTGGGATTAAGTACTTCTTTGGAACGGCTGGATGCCGAAGTCGGTTTGACGCAAGCCAAAACAAATTATACCCAAGCCCTGAGTATGTATCATATTGCTCTGGCTGAATTAGACAGAGCTATCGGAAAAAGAACGAATGATTAAAGTGCTAAGGGATGGGTCGTACTATAACGACAAGGAGCGAACGGCAATGGGAAAATTCATTCAAAGTAGAAATTTTAAGGGATTTGGGATTGCAATCGTCTTGGTAGTGTTGACATTGGGATGGTTGATTCATAGTCAGTCCCGGGCCAGCAACATCATCCCGGATAGTCCGGTCGTCAAGACCCAGGTTATGAGTGCCGATGGAAACGAAACAAGTTATAGTTACTCCGGTGTGGTACACGGCCGTTTTGAGAGTCAATTGGCCTTTCAAGTTAGCGGCAAGCTCATTCGCCGGAACGTCGATGCCGGCAGTGTTGTGAGAACGGGTAATGTACTGATGCAGATTGACCCCATCGATGTTGAACAGGGCGTTTCTGCAGACAGGGCCCAGTTACAGGCGGCCGAGTCCCAGTTTAAACTGGCTAAGGACAATCTGGACCGTTTTAAAGCGTTATATGATCAAAAGCTGATGAGCCAAGCCGAGTTTGATCGTTATCAGAACGTCTATGATTCGGCCGACGCTTTGCTGCGGCAAGCAAGGGCCCAATATACCCACGGCTCCAATCAGCTTAATTATTGCAATTTGTATGCCGATGGCCCCGGCGTGATCGCCGGAACTTATGCTGAAACGGGGCAGATCGTAGCCGCCGGTCAACCGGTGGCCGTTTTGGTTAAGGGGAATGAACGGGAGATTGAAATTAACGTGCCGGAAAACCGGCTGATTGATTTCAATAAAGTCCAGCAATTTAAGGTGACTTTTTGGGCTTTGCCCGACACCGCATTGGAGGGGCGAATCCGTGAAGTCTCACCCATGGCAGACCCTGTAACCCGTACATATAAAGTCCGGATCAGTCTGGTCAATCCGCCGGCAGCAATCAAACTGGGTATGACCGCCACTGTAAGCGAAACAGCCAGTAACGGTGGGCTGGCAATTTATCTTCCATTGTCGGCCATTTATCAAGCGGGAGACACCCCGGGGATTTGGCTGGTTCGACAGGGAATTGTCCATTGGAAACCGGTTCAACTAGGCTCCTTTGGCGACGGCGATCAGGTGCAGGTGCTAAAAGGACTTCGGGCAGGAGATATGATTGTGACGGCCGGGGTCCATAAATTGCGGGAAGGGGAAAAAGTACGCACGGGAGATGATATTGATTGAATGGCTTTAATCTGTCGGAGTGGTCCCTGAATCACAAGGGACTGATATACTTTTTCATTATTTTAACGGCAATCGCCGGTGTGTACTCTTATCAAAACCTTGGCCGGATGGAAGATCCCGAATTTGTCATGCGTCAAATGGTGGTGTCGGTTGGATGGCCCGGCGCTACGGCCCGTCAAGTGGAGGAGCAAGTCACCGACAAGATCGAAAAGCGCCTGCAAGATACGCCGGGACTGGATTATGTAAAAAGCTTTTCCAGAGCCAATCAATCTGTGATCTATGTCTATTTAAAAGATACTGTCAAAGAAGCGGATGTCCGGCCGACGTGGCTTGAAGTCCGCAATATGGTGAATGATATTAAAGATACGCTCCCGGATGGGGTGCGGGGCCCGTATTTTAACGATCGTTTCGATGATGTTTTCGGCAGCATTTATGCACTAACAGGCGATGGCTTTTCCTATGAGGAAATGAGGGCCTCGGCTGAAAAGATCCGTCGGATCCTGCTGGGGGTAAAAAGCGTTAAAAAGGTTGAACTCATCGGGGTACAGCCGGAAAAGATCTATATTGAAATGGATAGCAGTAAATTAGCGGGTTACAGTATTGACCCGATGCTGATTATCGCTACCTTAAAGGCCCAGAATACGATGACCCCTTCCGGAATGGTGACCACTACCACCGATAACGTGTACCTGCGGGTTACCGGGATGTTTGAAGATATTGAAAGTATCCGCAATTTGCCGATCCGGGTGATGGATAAAACATTCCGCCTGGGGGATATTGCGAAGGTGGAACGCAGCTATGCGGACCCACCCGAGCCTAAAATGTATTATAACGGGAAACCCGCAGTAGGAATCGCCGTATCCATGGAAAAGGGCGGCAATGTCCTTACTTTAGGTAAAGATCTGCGGGTGACTTTAGCTCAAATCAAAAAAGATCTGCCTTTGGGCCTGGAGATCAACCAAGTATCCAATCAACCGGAAGTCGTTAAAGATTCGATTAATGAATTTATTAAAACATTGTGCGAGGCTATCGCCATTGTTTTAGTCATCAGCTTTTTAAGCCTGGGCATGCGCACCGGAGTGGTGGTGGCGTTGTGCATTCCGCTGGTGATTGCCGGGACCTTCGTCGGAATGAAATTGGGCGGTATCGATCTGCACAAGGTTTCTCTGGGAACATTGATCCTGGCTTTGGGGTTGTTAGTGGATGATGCCATTATTGCCGTGGAAATGATGTCGGTCAAACTGGAACAAGGGTGGGATCGATTCAAAGCTGCCTGTTTTGCCTATACGGTAACGGCTTTTCCGATGTTGACAGGCACGTTGATTACTTGCGCCGGGTTTATTCCCATCGGTTTTTCCAAAGGACTGGCTTCCGAATTTTGTAGCAGCATCTTTCCGGTGCTTACCATCTCGCTCCTTATATCCTGGTTGGTTTCAGTGATGGTGACTCCGTTACTGGGTTATCATCTGATTCAAGTAAAACCGGTCAAGGCTGGGGAAAAACTTGATATTTATGATAAACCGTTTTACCACCGTTTTAGGGAAATCTTAACCTATTGTCTGGAGCACCGGAAAATGGTTTTGGGAATAACGATAGCCGGATTCTTATTGGCGGTCTTTTCGTTTTCATTCCTGAAACAAGAATTTTTTCCAAAATCTATCCGTCCGGAGCTGATTGTCGAAATGTGGCTTCCGGATGGAGCTTCCATCCAGGCCACGGAACATGAGGCGTTAAAGTTTGCCGGATGTATCAAGAAGTATCCTCAAATTGATCGCTATTCCTTTTATGTCGGCAGCGGGGCGCCCCGGTTTGTCCTGGCCTTTGAACCGGTGCTTCCAAGTTCTAATTATGCCCAATTCGTTATTGTCGCCAAGGGCCTTAAAGAACGAAATATCTTGGAGCAAAAAGTCAATCAATTATTTGCCAACCGCTTTGCGAGCGTCCGCGGCCATATTAAAGTGTTGCAAATCGGTCCCCCGGACTCTTATCCGGTGATGTTGCGCGTCTCGGGATATCGTTACGATAAAGTGCGCCAAATCGCCAGTAAGGTCAGTGAGACGATGGCGGCCAACCCTGACGTCCGGGATATTAATTTTGACTGGTACCAAAAAACCAAAGTATTGCATTTGGAGGTCGATCAGGATAAAGCCCGGATGATGGGGATCGACAGTTCCCATTTGGCGCTGAACTTGCAGGCGCAAATTTCGGGGATACCGGTGAGTGAATTCCGGGAAAATGATAAGACCGTCGCCATTGAGTTTCGCTTGGATCCGGGAAGCCGCAAAAGCCTGTCGGATATTAAGGATTTGAATATCCCCTTGGGAAACGGCCGTTCCATTCCTTTGGAACAAATCGCCAAAATCGATTACGGAGCAGAAGAAGGCTTGATCTGGAGGAGAAATTTAAAACCGACCATTACCGTCCAGGCGGAAGTGGCGCCGGGAGTTACCGGCAATGATGCCGTTAAACAGGTTTATCGCAGCCTGCAGAAACTTCGTGATAATTTGCCGCCGGGTTATACCATCGATATCGGCGGAGCGGCGGAACGGAGCACGCAAGCTACCGGATATCTCCTGGAAATGGTGCCGGTGATGGTGATTGTGATTATGATTTTATTAATGTTTCAACTTCAAAGCAGTAGCAGAATGTTTTTAACCCTCTTGACAGCTCCGTTGGGTATTATCGGCGTGGTGGCAGCGCTTTTGATTTGCAGAATGCCGATGGGATTTCTGGCGGAAATCGGAATTTTGGCTTTAACCGGTATCATTATCCGCAATTCAGTGATTTTGATTGATCAGATTCAACGGCAAATCGAGGCCGGAGAGTCAACTTGGAATGCCATTATCAATGCGGCCGTGTTCCGGTTCCGGCCGATCTTACTGACGGCGTCGGCTGCGATCATGGGGATGGTGCCCCTGACCTTTGATCGATTTTGGGGTCCGATGGCGGTTACCATTGCCGGGGGCTTACTCGGAGCGACGGCGTTGACCTTGCTGGTCCTGCCTACGATGTATGCCGCTTGGTTTAAAGTGCGACCCGAATCGGAGGTGCGGTAAGAATTTGCTTCTCACCGGTCATTAACTGAAGATTAGGTAATGAGCCACCCCGGCGATAGCGTGTTTAGATTGGTTCGGTGCTCCAGCCGGGGTGCTGTTTTTATCTAGACTATACTATAGTATATGATTCAAACGCTTCAGGTTTCATTTCCTCCGATGAATCCGCTCTAACGCCACAGTTATAAGCTGGAAGACAGCTCAAGAGCAACCTCTTTGATTTACCTGTATTTTCAAAGTCCAAACTTCAAACTTCACCTTTCACACTTCTGCAGCTGTGCTGCTTACGGTATTCCGTCGGAGAGCAATGCATCAATCTCCGGAAAATTTCCGAATAATAGCTGGCGCTGATAAAGCCGATTGATTCAGCGATCTCAGTGATGTTCAACTCTTGGCCCATGAGCAAGGGAATGCTTTTTTGAATGCGATATTTCAGTAAATATTCAAAAGGTGTTTGACGCATGACTTTTTTAAAAAACCGGCAGCATTCGCTTTTACTGATGTTGCAGGAGCAAGCCAGCTCATCCAGGGTTAACTTATTGCTGTAGTTTTGGTGAATATAGTTTAAGACTTGTTTTAGGCGGGGAATATCTTTTGAATAAGAAGTCTCCTTTCCGCTGGTAACGGCTTGAAACTCCAGAAAAAGCAGGCTCCAAAGCTCACATAACCGGCTCTTGATTTTTAGCTCAAAACAGGTTGGTTTTTGTTCATAAAGCGCATGGACTTCCAACAGCAAATGGATCATTTGCTGTTGTTTTTGATTTTGGGGATCCAAATACAAAGATGAAAATTGTTGCGACTCGATCAGGGGGGAAACGTAGTTTGTTTCAATGGTACTATTTTCATAGCCGAAAATATACACCGGATCGATTGTAATCACTGTGTATCGACAATCCGTGCCTTTATACAACCATCCTGTATGAAGGCAATTTTGATTGACAAACATGCCGCATCCGGCTGCTACATTATAGATAGTATCATTGACCTGGTACTCCATTTTCCCCTCGTTAAAGACCGTAAATTCAAGCTCCGAATGCCAATGGCATTCAAAACGGTTTTGATCATAGTCGGATATGATTTCATGCGTTAGGTAGAAGGGAAAAGCGTAGTCGCCATGGAGCGTTTGCTCCATCAAGTTTTCACCAATGTTTAGTTTTTTTCTGCCCATGATACACCGTTTCTTTTAAAGCAATATTGTTATTATATTCGCCAATAAAATTATAGAGAACATTCTTTGACGCTATTATACTTATAAAAAAAGAGAAAATCAATCTAATATTCAGGCGCTATCCCGGACTTTTTTGGAATCGGCATCAAAATGGAATGACAGGCAGGTGTTAAGCGTTTATTGCAGGCGTTTTACAACGTAATGCGCGGTAAGGAGATGGAAATATGAAATATACGGAAGGAAACAGCGTGCTCCAAAGCATCAGCTATCCGGTGTTCAGTGAAAATGTTCCAAGTAAAATGGATGTATGTGTTTTTAATACGGAGTACCGTGTCTTACAAAAAATGAAGCGAATCGGCACTGTATGCCGCAAGAAGCAATGCCACTCCATGATGGGGGAACTTTTGACTTCTGCCAATGGAGCCACCGTTTACGACTTTTCTTTGGAGCGCCTTTTGAGCCATATTCAAGAATACCGGGATATGCCGGAGAGATCCGGCTTTGTGCCCATGACCATCATTGCCTGGAAAATCTTTTCGGGGCGTATGTTTTGTAGCGTGGAACGGATATTTCTGCGATGGGACAGCGGGCTTTCTTTTGAGGAGAATCTGTTATTCAATGCCTATATGGAACAGTCCGTACAGGTTGCTTCAAAATTGTTACAGGAACACTATTATCCCCTTGGGGTCATAGGAAAGGGGGATTATACGAGGACATTAAGAAAAGTTTTTTCCGGTCCATTCGGATATACGGTGATTTGAAAGAAGGAGTTCATATGCTTTTTTTATCCCTAAGATAGCTTTTTTGATTTTGAAGAGG
>DNPQ01000039.1 GCA_003501335.1 Bacillota bacterium | reverse complement strand
GTGCCGAAACGTTCCAGCGCAATCAAGTCATCAAACTTTATTTGATAAAGATCAGCTACATCATGAATCAATCTGGCATCAATCAATTGAATGATAATGGCTTCTCCCAGCCCTTGGATATCCATTGCATCACGAGAAACAAAATGAATAATTCCTTCCCGGAGTTGAGCCGGACAAGTAGCACCAATGCACCGGGCTACGGCTTCTCCCGGTTCACGGTAAACCTCGGCCCCACACTCCGGGCATTTTTCCGGCATCATAAAAATATGTTCTCCGCCCGTCCGTTTTTCCGGTAAGGACCGAACCACTTCTGGAATCACATCTCCGGCTTTTTGAATAATAACTTGGTCTCCAATACGGATATCTTTCTGGCGGATGTTGTCTTCATTGTGCAAAGTTGCCCGGCTTATCGTAGAGCCGGCCACTCTGACCGGTTCCAGTACTGCAGTCGGTGTGACCGCACCGGTACGTCCCACATTGATAATAATACCCAGCACTTTGGTTTCCACCTGCTGAGCCGGAAACTTATAAGCGATTTTGGAACGGGGCGCTTTGGCAGTAAATCCCAAACCGACTTGATCCTGCAAAGAGTTCAGTTTGACTACTATACCGTCAATCTCATAGGCCAATTCTTCGCGGTGCAAGGTCCAATATTCGCAAAACTCAATAACCTTTTCAATTCCTTGACAAAGCTTGGAATGAGAATTGATTTTCAGCTTCAGGTTTTTCATACATTCGAAACCATCCCACTGGGTAGCGACATCTCGGCCTTCAATAAATAGAATATCATAAAAAAAAGCATCCAAAGGCCGACTAGCGGTAACTTTAGGATCCAGTTGCCGCAGTGATCCGGCTGCAATATTCCTGGGATTGGCAAACAAAACTTCCCCTGTCCGCTCATGCTCCCGATTCAGTTTTTCAAAGTCGGTTTTTTTGATATAAACTTCACCCCGGACTCCCAGACTGACCTGTTCTCCGTTTGCCAGGCGGAGCGGAATTGATTTTACAGTCTTTATATTAGCCGTTACATCTTCACCGGCAATTCCATCACCCCGGGTTGCCCCCTGGACCAACAAACCATTTTCATACGTTAGGGCCACTGTTAACCCATCAATTTTGAGTTCTGCTACATATTCAATTTCAGCCTCGGTATTTAAACCCTTTTTGATTCGTTGATCAAAAGATCTGAGTTCATCAGCACTAAAAGTTTTATCAAGACTGAGTAAAGGAACCCGATGCTTTACTGAATCGAACATCGCCAACGGCTTACCGCCCACCCGTTGGCTAGGAGAATCTGCCGATAACAGTTCCGGATATTCATTTTCAAGAACTATCAGCTCCCGCATCAACTGGTCATATTCGTAGTCAGTGATTTCGGGTCTATCCTCCACATAATACAAATAGCTATGGTGTTCTAGTTCTTTCTTTAAGGATTCCAAACGGGTTTGAATTTCATGGGGGACTTCCATATCTACCTCCGGTTGATTCATAACGGTACGATCTTGGCAATCATTTATACATTTGCTTTTAAAAATCCTGCCATTCAGGTTGATTTATAAAGGCAACTTTCACACCAATAATTGAACAAAAATACGTCAAATTACTTTTATTTGCTGATAAAAATTTTAATAGGGGTAATTCTACGCCTGTAGTGTAAATGGATTTGAAGCTTTCTATACTGCGGGGCGAAACCAAATATGAAAAAAATGGGCAATAAAAAAACTCCGGATAACCGGAGTCAAAGTATGTTCTCTATGCTTCAAGCCTTGTAAAGGAAGATGAAAGTGTCTTCAACGGATGCCCCTTCGCCAGGTTTGTCCCAAACCGCATAAATTGATTAATCAACGCATCCACTACCAGACTCTGTTCAAGGACTTCTTCCGAAGAAATCCCATATTCTTCCGATAAAAGATACATTTTCTTTTTTTGGAATTCAATTTGAATATTTAAAAATTCTTCTTCGTCATATCGCATGATTAATACAATACTATTTTTAAATTATTTCGTCAATCTTTTCCATTTGATTAGCTGATCGAAAAAAACTATTCTGTACTTGCATTTTATGGAAGAGATGAAATTTTTTACATTAATTTAAGATTTCGGCGTATATTTTCACTAATTGAGCAAAAAAAAACTAGCCCCGTGAGCTAGTCCAAATTGATTACCAGACCTCATGTCTCCGTGTTTTCATGATTAAGTGGCAATCATTACCGTTCTTCCCTGAAAACCACATTTTTTATAAAACGATTTGGCCCCGCCCTGCCACAAATCTGTAGCGACTTCCAGACCCCGGCAATGTCTCTCTGTAGTCTGCTTTTTTGCAAATCCGACCAGTGCTTGCCCAACCCCTCGTCCGCGAAATTCTTCCGTAACAATGAGCTCTTGAATACTGGCAACTTGTCCACTATGATGAAATACTTCAAAATAATATAACGTCACAAACCCAATAACCCGATTATGAACTGTGGCCACAAAAGCTTCTTGATTATCTGCATTGAGAAAGTTATTAAAGATCCTGGCAAAATCGTTTTCGATAGAATACTGAATTGGATTTACCAGTTGACGATAGAGACGATAAACATCATGGTAGTCTTCTCGAACGACTGGCCGAATTTGTAAACCAATTGGCATTAAACTCATCCTACGCGCTTGCGCGCTTCACCTCCTTTACTCTTGATTTTTAAAGTGAGCGGGACACCCACCACTAAATATATTTATATATAGTATCGTATTTCCCCAAATTTTTTATCCTGAAATATTACAAATTTCACTATTTTTTTGTTACTTTTTTGATCCAATTGATAATTTATTTTATGCAATTCTGAATCAGATATTACAAAGGTCAAAAAGCCCATAAAAATACCCCTATCCAATACTACTGGAAGAGGCATTTGCCGAGAGCTTTCAACGGACGTCACAGATGAATGAGATCTAGAAAGTGAAACACCTTTAATTGTATAGCAATTTCTGTTGTAATTCGAGAGTTCGTATCATTCGGTATAAAATCTGATTGACTGGGGTTTCTATGCCGAATTGAAGTCCCAACTCAATAATAGTCCCGGAAAATATCTCCACTTCGGTTTTGCGACCCGCTTCAATATCTTGCAGCATTGATGTCTTTCCGTCGGGTGCGAGCGTATTGATGACTGCGACATATCTTTGAATATCCTCTTTGGTCAGATTAATACCCCTTTTTTCTGCCAAAGTTATCACTTCCATGGAAGCCATCTCCATTAACTCTCGGGCCTCGCCTATTTTCTGAAAAACTCCGTAAGGGGCTCCGAGAACGGCGGAAGTTTGATTGATTCCCACATTCATCATATATTTCCACCAAAGTTCACGCTGCATATCTTCAGGAATACTATAGGGAATTTGGGTTCTATCGAACAACTCTTGAATAGCCTTTACTTTTGATAAATCAGTAGTATTTTTCACTTCTCCAAATACTATCTTGCCGATATTTGAAAAATGGGTGTGGGTACCTTCCCGGACGGCGTCAGTGCCTACTACAAAGGATAACAAAAGCTTTTCGTGTCCATACTTTTCCCCGATAATTTCTTCACTGGTGATGCCATTTAATAAAGAAAGAATAATTGTATTCTCTCCTATAAAGCCGCTGATATCCTGGATACTCTGGGCGAGATTATGCTGTTTCACAGCGATTAAAATTAAATCGGCCGGGCCCGTCGATGATCCGGGTTTGCAAAATTGAAAGGAATAACTTTTGTCATTAACAGTGACACCATTTTTTTGATATTTCTCGATTCGGACCGGATCGGCAATTACTTTCAATATTTCCGGATCACTATCGAATAACTTACTGGCAAAAGCACTCCCAATGGCGCCGAGTCCCGAAAGCAATACTTTTTCAATTTTTTTCATAAAAGCCAGAACTCCTTTAACACATATTGATAATTCATCTTATTTTTTATTGTAACAAAAAAGTGGGGTTATGCCTACTATTTTGGCGTAACCCCACTTTTATCTTTATCCTTATAATATTACATACTCACTATTGCCCTCTTTTACGACCTTGCTAATTGCTTTCATAGATGGCGTAAAAATATCTTGGGGATCAAAAGCATCCGAATTCTCCGCTAATGTCCTGCGGATTGATGAAACCTGGGCAACTGCCAAATCAGTCCGGGCATTAAATTTCCAGATCCCCAATTGGACGGTTTTATGCCCTGTTTTAGTTTTCCTTTATAATTCGGCATACATTTCTCTTAAAACGTAATCTTGCTCAATTTACTTAAAATTAATCTTTAATTATAAAATGATAGGAGGATTTAAAAGGAAGGTAATGAATAATAAAGAAAGTTTATACTTAAAATTTGGATGTAATCCATTAATTGAAGTGAGGGTCTATGAAAACAACAGGAATTGTACGTAAATTAGATGACCTTGGCCGGATTGTTATTCCCAAAGAGACCAGAGAACAACTGTATATTGCAATTAAAGAACCTTTAGAGATCTTTCTCGACGAAGAAAATACAACTATTATTCTGAAAAAGTATACACCAGGATGTGTTTTATGTGGTGACATGGGTGGCGGTAAAATGATCTCCGGGAAAAATGTCTGTTTCAACTGTCTCGAATTGGCCAAACGCGAATTCTAGTTCTTACTGAAATAACAAAACCAACTTATAATGTTTCCAGCTTCATCACTCCGGCAGTAAAAAGCTAATATCGAGAACCTTAGTCTAAAGCAAGCACAAGTCACGGCAAAAGCCGTGACTTGTAAATTATTAAGCTATTGCTGATGGCCCTGTTTCGCACGATAATTGGTTAATAACTTACGGATCTTTTCCGAGGGATCAAATAGAGAACTAATGGATTGATCCAAATTCAACATATCAATTAAATGGGCTAAAAATTCCGACATATTTACATCAACATACCATGGCTCTTGAAGCAGTTCTTCTCGACGATAAGTCAAATTCGTCCCGTAAAGCCGGTTAAAAACTCCTTCCCGAAAGCATTCTTCAAACTCACGAATTCCTTCGGTAAACAAGGCAAACGTTACTGCAATAAAAATCCGGTTGGCTTTTCTTTTTTTAAGTTCCCGGGCTATGTCTAAAATTGAGTCCCCGGATGATAACATATCATCGATAATCAATACATCTTTACCGGTAACGTCATCCCCCAAGAATTCGTGCTTCACAATGGGGTTTTTGCCATTTACAATGGTGCTGTAATCGCGTCGTTTATAGAATAGGCTCAGATCCAAGCCCAAAATACTTGCATAATATAAGGCACGTTCCATGGCTCCTTCATCCGGGCTGACCACTAGCATCTTGGATTTATTGATTTCCAGGTCTTTTTCAGTATTTAATAAAGCTTTGATAATCTGATAGGAGGAATGGAGGTTTTCGAAACTTTTTAACGGAACTGCATTATTAACTCGAGGATCATGGGCATCAAAGGTTATAATATTGTCTACACCTAAATTTGCCAGTTCTTGCAAGGCAATAGCACAATCTAGCGATTCCCGGGATTGTTTTTTATGTTGGCGTCCTTCATATAATAAGGGCATAATCACAGTCAAGTGTTTCGCCTTTCCTGCAATTGCTGCGATGGTCCTCTTGATGTCCTGGAAATGATCATCCGGACTCATGGGATGTTCCATTCCAAAAAGATTATACTTGCAATTGTAATTGCCCACATCGGCGATAATATAGATATCATAACCGCGCACTGTATCATCCAGCAGTGCCTTCCCTTCACCATTTGCAAAGCGAGTGCAATTGCAGTTAATTAAAAATGAATCTCTAATAGAACCAACGAAAGGGAGGCTGTCCGCATTTTTTTGAATAAATTCTAACCGGCGTCTTAATATAAAATCATTTACCAAACTCACGAGTTCTTTGCTTCCATCTAAGGCAATAATTCCGAGGGGTCCAACTGGAACAATCTGAAACTTTTTTCCCAACTCATCAATTGAGTTCATTGCGCACTCCTCTTTCATGGTTATCCGTAGAAGGTATTAACCCATACACATCTTTTCTCCACTCATCTAAGCCTTTATAATTCGACAAAATCCACTCAAATCCTGTTTGGTAACAAATCATTAAACTATTAAGTCGATTCGGGCGCTTTTCATACTAAAATCTCAATGAGAAGTGGAATATGAAGCAGTGAATCGGTTCTTTCTTTGAAAAAATGTCAAGTGGATGGATTCGTGACATTTCAAAACCTTCTTTTCGGAAATACTTGAGGACGATTGGAAATAATTGGTAAACAATTTACTGGAATTCTTGCTTGATTTTAATTTTTTGACCATCGGTGCTAAAAACAATGGTCGATTCTGAATTGGTACGGTAAAGATTTAAACCGGCCCCCAGAAGTTGCTCCATTAAAAGTCCAGGATCATTTGCATCGGAATAAACGTTTTCATCCGTTATCACTGCATATCTAGGAGATACTGCCCTTAAAAATCTCTGGTTCAAACCATCGTTATTACCGATACTTCCCAATTTAAGTACATCGGCTTTCAAATCATAATTCAGTTTGAGTATTTCTCGTTTTGAAATATGGCTTATCGTTCCGCAAAAAAGAAAAGAAATCTTATTGTACATGATTTTAAGGATCGGTTCGCCATCTCCCAATGAATCATATTTCAATTTATTAGGAGCAAGTATTTCAATTATTAACGCAGGATCGATATTGATAAAATGTCCGCCTTGAATATTTTGAATAATCACATTTCCACCCTTGCCAAGTTTTTGCATTGCGATTGCGGTTTCAGTATCCATAACAGCATTCGCTGCATAAATCTCACCGACTTTGTATTTTCGTATGATTCTAGAAATGTTTTCAAAATAGGCTTGCCCCGGATGGGTAATCACGAGAACATCAATTTGCTTGACTTTCTTAAGTTTAAGATAAGAATCAATCTTGCCTGTATCACAATCCCCGGAATTAATTAACAATGTATGGTGATTGGGTGTACGAATAAAAGCGGAGTCTATTCCGGAGCCTCCAATAAAATGAATCCGCAATGGTGCAACTACATTACTTCCGGCCGCCCAAATGAAATTTCCATTGAAAAAGGATATTACGCCTATTACTAAAATGAAACCCCATAAACTCATCTTTAATAATTTCAAATTGAAGCCTCCACCTCAAATCGGTTGCGTAGACTCATTAGAAACCTGTAATTTAGAGTCTTTACCATTTTTAAAATTAGATGTAAAACTCACTAACAGTCCTCTTACTTTATAAGATAAAACCCATATGCCTTCCGACTGTTCACGAATGACAGATTTACCCAATTTTCTTTGAACTTGGCCGAAATTCATGCCGGATTTGACTCTTAGAAAACTAACTCGATTTGAGCACTCAATATATAAAGGCTTATCCGTTTCTTCACCAAAAATAGCAGTGATGCCCAGCTTACTATATACATAACCATAATAAATTAAATCGGGTCCAGTCATGATAACTTGGTCGGGATCCCCCAATCGGCTCCTCATTTCATCCTCAGCAAGACTAAGAAATCCATTCAACTGTTTCAATGAAAGTTTCTCATTGATAACTTTATGCACAACTGAAGTTTTATTATACTGTGCCACCATTTTTGGGCTTTCAATTTTAACATAAACCAAAGCAACCATTACGAATCCAAAAACGATAATTGTGATAATCCATAGTGCCTTTTTCACTTTTCTTACCTTCTTTATTCAATCAAACATAAAGTTCATCGTAAAAAATATTCCGTAATAAGCTCCATAATCCTGCAAGAAAATTAGGGGCAAAAAATGTTCAGTCCAATAAATAATAAACAAATCAAGTTAAATAGAGCTTGAACCAAATTGATCCACAATATACCACCGCTGCGGGAAATACTCCAATGAATCCCTGAATATGATAAATGGCTTCCTCTTTTGGCGATTATCCCTGAAAAAGCTTCCCACTAACTTGTATCATAAAAAATCCACCATACGCTCATCGTATAGTGGATTCTCATACAGGGATCGCGGTGGATGATTTTGAATATGTTATTGACTAAGAAACTGAAAACTTTACTCATTCCCCATGAACTTGCTCGTGAATATCATCATGTTCTTTAAAATCCCACGGTTCAAGTCCCACTGAAGACCGGTAATTATTTATCGCTTTATGAACCGCATCTTCAGCCAGCACCGAACAGTGCATCTTAACCGGAGGTAGCCCGTCCAACGCTTCGGCAACTGCTTTATTAGTCAATTCCCAAGCTTCCTCAAGGGTTTTACCCTTAATTAACTCTGTAGCCATGCTCGATGAGGCGATAGCGGAACCGCAGCCGAAGGTTTTAAATTTTACATCTTGAATAC
Organism: Bacillota bacterium; assembly: GCA_003501335.1. Classification (GTDB taxonomy): domain Bacteria; phylum Bacillota; class UBA4882; order UBA8346; family UBA8346; genus UBA8346. Next base: position 234 of record DNPQ01000039.1, on the reverse strand, counting down.
GATTATCAGCAATTTTAAGATAAATTTTCATAATATCACCGCATATCGGGTTGCCTACTTCACCGATTCCATTGGCATCGGGTATTTCACCGACATTTCTTGGATTCATAAAATGTTCCATCACTTTTTCACTGTACATCATCGGACCACCATCTCCTTATTTTGATGTTCACGCCATAAGGGCGACATGCTTCGTAATCTTTCTACAATTCCCGGCAATACTTCTAGAACCCG
>DNPQ01000621.1 GCA_003501335.1 Bacillota bacterium | reverse complement strand
ATCTATAGCCTGATGACATTGCCCTTCAGCCCCTCATAAACATTTCTAGCTGGAATTTTAAGCTTCTTCCTAAAAACAGAAATTCCGGAAATATGCCATTTAGCTGTGAAAAGAAAATCTGAGGCGAATGAGGGGCAAAAGGGCCAAAAAGGTGATTGAATCCTCCCCGGAAAATCTTCCAACCCATTTATCCAATCTCCCGAGTCGTTCGGAAAATCTTCCCGGCCCTTGGATCGATTCTCCCGGTCGTTCAGAAAATTTTTAAATAACATATTCAAAGATTCGCTTTCTCCGGTAAATAAGAAAACGATTACACCCCATGTAATTTCCGAAATTGTCCCGGGCTCATTCCTTCAATCTGTTTAAAAACAGCGCAAAAATAACTGACATTATCAAAACCAACCATCTCGGAGATGGTTTTAATGTCCAGATCCCGTCTTGCAAACATCAAATCCTTGCTTTTATTAATCCTGATACGGTTAAGATGTTCAAAAGGCCTGATTTTCATGGTGCTTTTAAAAAGCAAACATAAATGTTGCGGAGTGATGCGGAGTGTGTTGGCTAAATATTCCAATGTAACCACATGGGAGAAGTTTTCTTCCATGTAATCAAGCACGGGTTTCAACCGGGAGTGTTGTTGCAATATGGAGTCATCATTCGAGTGGGCATTATGGGAGGTATACTTGTATAAATCTAATAAGAGTTCATAAATAATGCCCGAACATTGCAATCCTTTAAAAGGATCGCCGGACCCTGCAATTTGAAGTGCATGCCTCATTTTAGCAAGAATAATCTCCCCATCAAGGACCGAAAATACATTGGAGCTATTAAATCCCAGTTGGTGAACCAATGATTCAACCAGGCAGCCGCTGAAACCTATCCAATCAACCTCCCACGGTTCATTCGTTTCAAAGTATTCATGGGTTTCGTTTGGATATAAGAACATACCTTGCCCCGGTCCAACCGGATAGGATTGATCTTTAATAATTAATTCACCTTGCCCCTTATGGCACTGAATCCACTGGAAAGTCGGATATCCCTCGGGCCTCACGACACGATCCTGGTGATAATGGCATCCTACCCCATCCAAATACAAAGGAAGCATTTTTTCGGATTCCGTGATAACTGGGAAAATATGATTGAGCATACGAGTATGCTGACTCCTTCATATTTTGATATGATCTTCATATCGTTAAATTGATTCGCCGCTTCAATCAATTTATAATATGAATATAGTTATAGTATAACACGAAGGCCGTGATTTGGAAAAATGATTGGGGAAACCAGCTTACTTTTCAGCATCACACTGCTGGCCTATTTTATCAAAGGTCTCACCGGTTTTGGCAATACTTTGGTGATGAACTCCTTACTTTCATTCTTTATTGAAAACCGGCTGATTACACCAATCGATTTATTATTGAGTATTCCTGCCAATACTTATTTAGCTTGGAAAAACCGTCATCATATTAACTTCAAGGTGGTAATCCCACTTTTCCTTGCAGTTATCATCGGTAACATCCCTGGTATTCTCTTGTTAAGCATTGGCTCGGATCATTTTTTAAAAGTTATCCTGGGTGTGGTATTAATTCTATTAGCAATTGAAATGCAAATTCATAAATCCGGAGCCAATCCCAGGAAAGGGGGTCCTTGGCTATTTGGGGTTATTGGAGTCGCTTCCGGATTTTTAATGGGACTTTTCGGAATCGGTGCTTTATTAGCAGCAGGCATTAACCGTTATACCGAAAATCGCAATGAGTACCGGGGTAATTTATGTTTCGTTTTTATCTTTGATAATGTTTTTCGTTGCATCGCTTACGGGTGGCGTTCCATTTTTAATTGGCACATTTTCATGTTATCCCTGATGCTTTTTCCGGCGATCCTTCTCGGAATGGGATTAAGCGCTAAACTTGATTTACACCTGCGCGAGGATCATATCCGTAAGGGAATTCTGGCTTTACTGGTTGTCAGCGGAGTGTTGTTAATTATCAATAATGTACATACGTAACAACGGTTTATCCTTCATTGCCGAGTGGTAACTCAACCATCACCGGCTAAAGTACGTAGTTGAGATAATCATTTACCAAGCGATCCAATTTGATTTCATTACAAAATATAAGGAGGATTCCAATGATTCGTTCTAAAGCACCCAAAATTTTTTACGGGGGCGACTATAACCCCGAACAGTGGCCCGAGTCCGTCTGGCAGGAAGATATGAAGCTCATGAGGGAGGCCGGGGTCAACTTAGTCAGTATCAGCATTTTTAGCTGGGCCCTATTGCAGCCGAATGAAGAAACCTATGATTTCGAATGGCTGGACCACCTGCTGGATCTCTTGGCCCAAAACGGCATTGATGCCGATTTGGCTACTGCGACTGCCGCACAGCCCGCATGGCTCTCCCAAAAATATCCTGATGTTTTACCGGTGAGCGCCGATGGAAACCGGATCAGTTACGGTTCGCGCCAGTCTTATTGCCCTAACAGTCCGTCTTACAAACGCTTGAGTCAAGCATTGGTTGCCAAAATGGCCGCCCGGTACAAAAGCCATCCCGCCCTGGCTCTCTGGCATATCAATAATGAATATGCTTGTCATACTTCCATTTGCTACTGCGATAATTGCGCCAAAGCTTTCCGGGAGTGGCTCGCCAAAAAATACGGGACCATTGAAAAGGTCAATGAAGCCTGGGGCACTAATTTTTGGAGCCAACACTATTACGCATGGTCGGAGATCATCCCTCCCAGGACCACGTCCACGTTCCCCAATCCCAGCCAGGTTTTGGACTATAAGCGGTTTATGTCGGACAGCATCTTAGAGTGTTACCTTGGGGAACGCCGGATCCTCCAATCCGCCACGCCCAATGTTCCGGTTACGACCAATTTCATGGGCGATTTTAAACCCCTGGATTATTTCAAATGGGCGAGGGACATTGATGTTATCGCCTGGGATAGTTATCCGGACCCTGAGCCAAACACCACTCCGGATTGGGCTGCTTTTAACCACGATTTGATGCGCGGTCTTAAAAACGGCCAACCCTTTATATTGATGGAGCAGGCTCCCAATAACGTCAACTGGCGTCCGGTCAACACCACGAAACGACCCGGTGTGATGCGGCTTTGGAGCTACCAAGCCATGGCTCACGGCGCCGACGCCATCCTGTTTTTCCAATGGCGCCAATCCCTGAAAGGAGCCGAAAAATTCCACAGCGCGGTCGTGACCCATACCGGAAACGACCAGTCCAGGGTGTTCCAAGAAGTCGCTGGGGTCGGTAGGGAATTGACCAACTTGGATTTCATCGTCAATTCCCGCATTGAAGCCAAAATCGCCATTCTGTTCGATTATGATAATTGGTGGGCCGTTGAAAACGTTCCAAGGCCCAGCGAAAATGTCAATTACCTGGAACAGATCCG
>DNPQ01000544.1 GCA_003501335.1 Bacillota bacterium | reverse complement strand
GCTTGTTTAGTTTTGGCTGCGCTGGGATTACGGGGCACCCAAATTGATTATATAATAGCCGGAATTTATTTAACTTTAAGTCTCTTTTGCTTGTTGGCGACTCCGATAAAGAATCTTACAACCCGAAGCGGTTTTCGCTTTATTTTTTTATTTATTGATTTAGCGGTCACAAGCTTCATGATGGCCCGAACCGGAGGGGTTACCAGTGATCTGTATCCTTTTTTATTCATTCCTGTGTTATTAGCGGTATTGCGATACAGATATCTGGGAATTATCCTTTGTTGCTCAATTATGTCGGCAATTTTTAGCGCCACTGCTTTTTTCTCGGGCACCTTACTCTGGAGCATGGCCAAACCTTTAGCAATGCGGCTTATCTATCTTTTCTTGGCGGGAATGATTGGCGGTTATCTGTTTAAACAAACGTACTTGGTAAAAGAAGAACTATCGAAGAGGTTGACTCGATGGAACATTGATTTACAACGTTTAAACAGTTTTTCTCAACAGGTGACCGCCAGTTCCGATCTGGATGAGATTTTTAACCAGATTACCAAGACCATTCGTCAGACCAGTATTTCTCAAATGATCGCCCTCTTGTTGTTTGATGGTGAAATTTTAAAGATCTATGATACGGAAGGATGGGATGATGATTGGGTCGATCAATACAATCAGAATCCTCTCACGACCCAAAGTCTTACGTTAGCTCCGATTATCATTTTTAAAGAACCTTTGTTATGCTCGAGTATTAGAAAACATCCGGAATTGGTGCGAACCTTTGATGGCATCCCCATTGAATCCCTATTTGCTTTTCCACTGGTCATCAGCGGCGAGGTCCATGGGATGCTTATTGTCACCAGCCAAAGTAGTCATTCTTTGGATGATCAAGAAACTCAAATATTGACCAGTATCACCAGTCAGGCAAGTATGGCGCTTCAAAATATCCTGACGATAACCACCGAAAAGCATAAGGCCGATACGGATGGATTAACAGGACTCTTTAATCGGCGTTATTTCAATGAGCAAATTGAATGGTTGGCGGATCGGGCTATTGAGCAGAAGCTGCCTCTATCATTGATATTAATGGATATCGATAATTTTAAAAAATATAATGACACTTATGGACATCCCGCCGGGGATCATTTGTTGAAGATAATGACTGCAGTTATTTCTGAAGTGGTTCGGGAACACGATGTTTTTGCCCGTTACGGCGGGGAAGAATTTGCAGTCATTTTAAAAGACACTCATAATAAATTAGCCGTTCAAATTGCAGAGCGGATTCGGCAAGTGGTTGCCGAGATTCCGGTTGGAACTTTAAAGTGTCCGGTCACCATATCGATAGGAGTGGGCACCCTTCCCGATCAGGCTAATGATCGTTTTTCCCTATTGGATTTTGTCGACAAATCGCTCTATTATGCTAAAAATAACGGGAAAAACCGAGTTTCCTGTGGATATAAAGAAAATTTAAAAATAGTAAAAAATGGATAGATTGCAAATAACCCCTGCATGAAAACTGCTGTCTGAGTTATTTGTCCCCCCAATACCAATCTCAAAAGCCGGGCGTAATAAATATTTTTGGTATTCCACTCCAAAGAAGCCCTGGTATCCAAAACGGCTCTTAGTGGAATCCGAATCGCTTCCATTTGCAAATTTTTTCGAATAACCCAGAGAAGCGCCAATATAGGGTAGAAAATTTTGCCTTTTTTCCAAATTGTAGATTCCCCGCAGCCCGATAGCATAGTTTCCGGTAGTCGAGGCATCTTTCTCCGACATGGCGACTGAAAAGACCGGTTGCAAATAGTAATCCTTTTGATAAGGAATTTTCACACTAAAACCACTGGCGGAACTGGAGAATTGCCAGCCCACCGCATAGTCGCGCCGGATGATTGGGTCTGTTGCGAAGCAGGGGATGGTAACGCCGAAAGATAAGAGGATTACGATTCCTGCTTTGAGGAGCGTTTTTATCACCAGAGCCACCTCCTGTAATAAGACTTTCTCCTTAATTTCGGATTATCTATCCGATTTCCTGCAGTTACCGGCCTTTCCCTAGTACAGGAAGAAGTTTGAAATTATTTTTTCGACAGTCTCATCCAAAAGTAGGAGATTTTTCTCCTGCTTTTTTTGTTCAAAAATCATCCCAACCGTAGATGTTTGGCTTGGTTTCCATGGATATAATTGAGATATCAACTGGATAGTCAAAATATTCTCATGAGCGGGGGTTAATCCATGAATAAAAGCTTTGGAGATTTATCCTAACAGTCCCTGGGCCAAAGGATTACTGGCCAAGTGTAATTGAAAATTGTAGTCCGAACATGGATGGGAGTTGCGCTTTTAAGATAGGAGTTGAACCAAATGGCAATTATTAAGGCAACCGCCTTGGAGAAATGCTATCGTACTGAGGCAGAAACAGTTTATGCTTTGCGGAATGTTGATTTTGAAATTAATCCCGGTGATTTCACCATTATTAACGGTCCGTCGGGAAGTGGCAAAACAACACTATTGAATATTCTTTCGGGAATCGATCAACCTTCCAAAGGCCAATTATACTTAGATAACCTTCCCATTACGGAGTTTACTGATAACGTCCGGACCGAGATCCGCCGGGATAAGATTGGGCTTATTTTTCAGTCCTTTGAGTTAATCCCGGTGTTAACCGCCGCGGAAAACATTGAATATCCATTGTTATTGCAAAAAATCCACCCGGCCAAGCGGAGCGACAGGGTAAAGGAAATTCTTGAACAAGTGGGACTTGCCCAATATGCCAAGCGTTTTCGGTTATATCAGAGGCTCTTTTGACGGCCTAAAGAATATGTCTGTATCCCAATACGGTAATTTGTAAATTGCTGAAAGACATTTTTAGGATAACGACAATCAACGCCATTTGCTCACCAGAGAGGATATTCAAAAAGTGAAACAAATATTGGCGGGTTATGATGGGATTTGCGGAACCGAATCGCCCGGGAATTACATGATTCGGTTTCCCAAAACTTGTTTGGAATCAGTTTGAACCTGAGGTCTTTGGATTATGCTTTGGAACAAGATCCGGTCAAAGCCTGCCAAATAACTAAACTATTGCAAGAAATGGTTGAAGAGACCCAAACTGAAATGCGTTTGATGATTTATGAGCTACGTCCGGCGGCACNNCTTGCCCAATATGCCAAGCGTTTTCCAGCCCAACTTTCCGGTGGCTAAAAACAAAGGGTAGCCATTGCTAGAGCCTTGGTTACCAGGCCCGCAGTGGTTTTATCCGATGAACCCACCGTAATCTTGATTTGGAAAACGGACTAAGGATTATGGAATTGATGTTGGAATTGAATCAAAAGTATGGAGTGGCCTTTGTAATTGTTACCCATGATCGGACACTCAATCAATATGCCAAGAAGATATACCAAATCAAGGATGGAGTGATTGCTTTGAAGGAGGAGACTTTCGATGCTGAAGATCGCCTGGCGTAATGTAATGCGAAATAAACGCCGCTCAATTTTAAGCCTAATGATTATTGCCATAGGGGTAGCCGTTCTTTTTGTCATGAACGGTTATATCAGAGGCTCTTTTGAC
>DNPQ01000156.1 GCA_003501335.1 Bacillota bacterium | reverse complement strand
TTGGAGCTCATCTCCAGACGGGCTTGGCCGGATGGCTGTTTGGGACTCTTGGTAACGCCGGGATCGTCTTGCCGGAAAAACTAAACTTGGCCGGGATCTTCAGCCTGATGGCCCAGATCCTTGGCGTCACCTGGCAGGCTATCCGGGCTCAGGTGGTGAAAAGAGTAGGGCCAATGGCCGAGAAGGTCATGGACCAGGTAGAGAAAAGTGTCATCTGGGTCGGAAATTTGATAACCAAAGGCCCAATCGCTTTGATGGATATGGCCAAAGAATTTTTAGGGGAGCTACAAGCTCTCTTTTTTGATGCCTTCATTGGTTGGCTGCGGAACACCGTGATCGTCAGGGCGGTTGAAAAACTGATCAGTAGCGCACAAGTGCGCTAGTTCAACCCGGTGGGAGCGATCATCCAGGCAGTTATGACGATTTACAATATGGTTCAGTTTTTTATTGAAAGGGAGCAAGATTTTGCGCGCCTTCAGGCTGAAGGCGCGCCTTTTCAAATCGTGAAAGAAGGTGAACGGAATGGCTAAATCCTCTGCCCGGCGCCTCGCCGGGGTCAAAGAACTGCTAAAAGAGATGATCCTTTATGCAGATGAAGTGGAGAAATGGGGAATTACGCAAGAATTTATCAACAATCTGATCATGCAGTATAACCAGGCGAACTTCAATGAACAGAAGAAAAATATTCTAAAAGCCAATGCCAGGCAACTTACCGCCGCCCAAAACCAATTGATGAAGGAGTTGGAAAGCCATTGCGCCATGGCCGAGGAATTGGTTATTTATGAACTGCCCAAGGAAGCCTGGCCGGAGTTTGGAATTAGGAAAGGTAAGTATGTAGCAAAGGGCGCTGCGAAAAAAATTAACCAAAGAGGGGTCTAAAAAACCGCTCTTTTTGATTTTAAGGGAGAAAAATTGTAAAGCGAGGATGGATATGACGGATGATGTATTCTCATGACTCTCCAAAAGAGAGTCACTATGTATCGGTAAATACGTTGATTCAACACAAGAATAAAGGGTTCAATAGGTACCCCACTTATGAACAATTTATGAAAGAGCAGGGGAAAAAGAGCCCACCCCAGGAAAAATTGCAGTCTCAAACCATCTTAAATCCTCAGGATAGCAAGGGATCCGCCATTTCGGAAAAAGAGGAAAGCTCCGAATCACGGGATGTTTCATCGGCTAAGAATCCAACGGCAATATCTGAGGTGGAGAGTGGCGGGACGAAAACTGTTCCCCAAACCACAGGGGCGGTTGAATCAGGATTACAAAAAGATTTCAATTACCAGCCGCCGGAGGAAGATATCAAAAATACCAGGGATGAGAACAAAGACGAAAAAGAGCCTGTGCCGCTTCAGCAAAAGAGTTTTACTGCCGAATCCGGTGCCGATGCCGGGAGTGATCCGGGCGTAGATTCTAAACTTCATACTATCCAGGGAGGCGCTGACAGGCTATCTGAAGGAATTGTGGCCAAGGATGAGGCTCCTGCTAAGACAGAAGGCGACTGGGAGACCAGGACCTTTACCAACCAGGAAGATAGCGATTTTAATCGGGATATCACTCCCGAGATTCATTTTAGCACCCAGCAGTTTACGGAAGCAGCAGTATATGATCGGGTATCTCCGGGCGTTTTAAATCCTCCAGATCAGCTTTTTGTAACTAATGAGCAGGGGTTGAAAACAAATCTCAACCCTCCCCAAGAAAAACGTACTCCTGGACTCGAAAATACGGCGGCAGTTTCACAAGAAACAGAAGGCGCTGAACAGTCTCAGAGGCCCCTGCAGGAAAATAAAGAGCCGTCTCAAGAAGAATTCCTGCAGGAATTCGAAGACCAGTCAACCACCAAAGAAGCGCAAGGCAAAGCTGCACAATTAGCAGCAGGCCTTCAAGGAATGGCCGAAGAACATAAAGCGGAAATCACATCCGATGCAGCGACTGAGAAAACTAAAATCGAGGGTTTTGTCAAAAAGCAAACCGGCTTGATTCAGAACGCTTTGAACGGCCAAAAAGGGTTAATTCACCAAATTTATTCTGCCAATATCAAAACCTTACGGGCAACTGCGGAAAAATGCAAAACTGATGTTAAGAGTCAAGTAATAGGCGAGATTAAGCAGGTTCAGAGTGAAACCGAAATCCAAATTGCCAGGGTGGATAAGGAATTAAACCAGCGTAAAAACGATTTTCATGCTTTTATGGTTGAGCAACAAAAGCACCCCCGTTTGATAGCAGATTCGGAAACTAACAGGGCCAATGCGGAACTTGACAAGGCATCCGGGGAGTGCCTTGATATTGGCCGGGTGGAAGCGAAAAAGCATTCCCGGAAAGAATCCCAGGAAGCCGCCTTTAAGGTTGCCTTTGAAAGCGCTAACGATATCCGCTCCAAGAAAGTAGATATTTCCTCAAACTTGAAAACCCGGGCCAAGGAATTTGCCAAACAGTATTCGGGATATGACCAAAAAATCACGGAACAGATCGCTGAGGTCCAGCGAAATGTTATTCCGGTTTTTAGAGATAAGGCAGCTCAGACTATCAAGGAACTAAAAGATGGACAAAAATTAACTTTAGAAACCATTGACCAAAAGCTTAAACTGGAGATCGAAAAACAAAATGGGGCCGAAAAAAATGCAGTAACGCAATTGGAAGCTGGTGCTAACAAATCGATTATCCAGACGCAGGAAACCGCTGAGGCCAAGAAGAATATGATTGACAATATATCCCAAAGCATTATAGTTGGAATTGATGATAGCGCTTCGAGCGTAGTCAAAACCATCCAAAACGAAGCCGATCCCAATGTTAGCGGTATAAAAAGGCTGGTAAAGAAGACCGAAACCAACTTGGATCAGATCCAAACCACGGGCCGGGCTGAGCTAGGGAAATTGACCAAAGCGGCGGAAGAAGCAATCACTGGAATTACCACGGGCTTTCATACCTTTGCCGCTAGGCTAGAAGAGAAAGTCCGGGCAGCAAGCGCAGTTACCTTAGGGGCAGCGCAGACTGGTTTTACCGGTATTATGCAAAAACGCAGAGAGGCGGCAGAGGATTGTTTAACCGAGCTAAAGACTGAGCTGCGGGAGATTACTGCCGAGGCTTTGGCAAAGGTAGACCAGGCAACGGATAAGGCCCGCCAGGAAGTCCGCAATCTAACCGCCAAGTTTCAGTCGGAGATCACTCCGGCCACTAACGAGAGTATTAAGGAAGCCAAAAAGCCGCGGACGGATTCGCTGGAGAGCCGGGTGGCCGAGGCTGCCTGGCGGGCGGAAGAGTCCTGGGTATCCGGTTTACTACGGGCATTAGGAGATTTTGTGGTTGGACTGGTGATCCTGGTCGTGGTGGCGTTGGTGGTAGCGGCGATTGCAGCGGCCTTTGGGGTGGTTTTAACTGCTTGGGCGGCGGTTATGGTTGCCGGAGCGATTTTGCTTTTAGTTGGTTTGGGACAAGCTTTGTATCATCGGTTTACCCAAAAAGAAACCGCCAAAGAACCGATATGGAAGAAGTTATTGTTGGCCGTATCGGATACGGTTGGATTTACAGGTGTATATCAAGGCATAGCCGGGAAAGAAATATCTACAGGTAAAGATTTAGGCGAAAGCGTCGGCGAAAGAGTCCATGAGGGTGTTTTAGGGTCCGTTACTCTGGCAAGCTTGTTTTTGGGGATCAGGGGACTCCGTAAAGGACCTGGGACCGGCACTTGGACTCGTTCATCAACAGGTTGGAAGTGGGTTGGCTGGCGGGATGCAATCCCGGAAGGATATAGAGGCGCCAAAAGTGTCGGGATTGAATTACTTAATGGATTACGCAACCAGGGTCTGAAAGTGCGCGATATTGGAAAGTGGTTGTATGAGAAGGTAAAACCAACAAAGGAAACCCCGGAGACTGGTAAAACCACAAATGATGTACCGGCTAAAACGGAAGAAAGTAAACCTAAATTTAAGTATAAATATGATCCATCGAAAAATCTTAAAGTTTTAAAAGATGCTTATGCAGATCCAAATGCAGTTTATGGTTATAGACCTAGACCAGACGGAAGCTTGAAAATTTTTGCAGATAGAGATTGGTCTGATCCTAAATTTGTAGCAGAAGCAAGGGCAAAACGAATTGCATATCATTTGGAAAATGAGAAAGCTGTAAAAGAAATATCATCTCTACGCAGTCAATATTCAGATGAACAAGTTGCGAGAATATTGGTAGATCGAAGAAACGAAACCAGGTTAAATTCTTACATGCAAGACGGTAAGGTGATAGATCAAGCGGGATATGATCAGGCTAAGCAACATAGCAAAACATATGAACAATTAAGAAAGGAAGGCAAATCAGATATAGATATCATTAATTCTTCAATTAGAGGTAATCCAGGAATGGATGCCTGCACTGGTTTATATGATGATTACATTGATACTTATATAGGAGAAAAATAGCATGTGGAATATTATAGAAAAGAAAACACATAAATTATACATTAGTGATCAAATAAATCTCGAAATAAAGGTATTTGATAGGCATGATTATAGCGACATTTATTTGAATTATAAAGGATATAATATTCTTTTTTCCATGGGAGTCTGGGGGTTTGGAATGGATTTAGAAGAATGGGATATTCAGTGTGAGTTACATGGTGATACAGAACATTTAGATGAAATGTATTATTCTGTTGATAAGAAAAATGAAAGAGCTCTTGTTGATCTTATTTTCTTTTTTCTAAATGAAACGAATGCGGATGGTATGATAAGCGAAGAATATAAGATAAAGAATTGGTAATTTATTTTTCAGGCATTAAACAATAGGAAGTAAGGTGACGACTAACACGGTGGAAGAGTTACATCAAAGTATGCCTTTAAGAATAGAAAGAGATGGAACGGCCAGATATTTAAAGAATATTCACGAATCACCAGATGAAATTCGACAAGGGGTTGATGTTGTTGTAACGGATGCCACTGGAAATTTCGTAATAATTGGTTTGGCAATCAAGAAGAGTTTAGTTTAAATTTATTAAATTAGGTCTTAATGGAGATCTATTCCTTGATTTTGATTATTAAGCGCAACGGTAACTTACCACCGGGCGCTTTTTTATTTGCCGAGGTGGTGAGGACAATCTTTATTAAGGCCCAATTTAAAAAAGGAAACAATATCGAAAGCGAGGATAGATATGATTTTATGATTTATGCGAAAGAACCACCGAGAAAAACTTCTTATGTATCAATCAATACTTTGATTCAACCGCGCAATGGCCAAAGATACGACAGCCGTAGCGCATATTCACCGAATGCAACCAAAGAACAACCTGTAATCCAAGCTAAACAGTCTGAAGGAAAAGAAAATACTGCTGTAACCAATGAGAGTAATAATAAAGCACCTGAAAAAGCTGGTCCCGGCCTCGGGGACCAGGCCGTATCCAAAGGGCTTACCGGAGCGGCCTGGTTCATTGAAAAAATGCCGGCCGTTAATTTTGCACCCGTCCCCGGTTTTGAGTTTATGCAAAAATTTTTTAAGGGGATGATGGTCGGTTCCCTGGAGCGGCTCAGCCAAGAAAAAGTCGCAGATTTGTGGGGGATCATTCAAAATGTTGCCAAAGCGGTTACCAGTTCCGAATATATGAAGGCCTACTTCTGGGGATTTTTAAGAGGATTTGCCGGTGACTTTCTGATGATCTGGGAACTTCCCGGGACCATTAAAAGCACAGCCCAATTTATGGGAAACCTAATCGCCAAAATGAAAGAACTTTCCAAAGAAGATTTACAAGGATTTACATCCCGGATTACTGAGATCAAAGCCTTAGTCGTAGATACTGGCACGGACTATGTTAACACAATACTCAAGGACATCAAGGCCGGTAAATCATCGGAACTCATTATCGAAATCCTGAAAGCAATGGATAGTTTTTCCCAGGATGCCGGGATCAGTGTGGGAGGCCAATTAACCGGCGCGATGCTAGCCTATTTTTCCAAGGATCAAAAAGAACTGGGTAAGGATCTAGGCGGCATCATGGGTGAATTATCCGGTACGGTTGCCTTTACGGCGTTACTGGCCGCCATTACCTCCGGTGCCGGAGCGGTCTGGGGCGGAGTGCGGGCCGGGATCAAAACAGTCAGCGAAATCATCGGCAAAGGTGTCGGTAAAGCTGTAGAAGCAATCGGGACCGTTTGTGAAAATCTTAGCCTAATTTTTGGGAAATTTATTGAAGGCGCAATGGTTATCATCAAAGGATTCCCAAAAGGAGCATCGAAATTATTTAAGGGAATCAAAGGCAAGTTGGATGAGATACTGGTCAAGGTTAAAGGGCTGATTGAGGATGTATTAGGGAAGCTCAGCAGAAAACCAACCCGTAAAAGTTTGCCATCTGGTGCGGCGCTCCCGGAGAAAACCGGGGAGGCGGCTGAAAAGAAAATATCCAAGGAAGTTCTGGACGAGACTGCCGGGAAAACGGGAAAAGAAATTAAAGGTGAAGGAACTGAGAATGCTGAGAAATTGGTTGCGAAGGGGCCGGGTAATGCTATCGAGAGAGCCATAGAAAGGGGAACCTCAAATACTTGGGAGAAGTTTTTATCTGCAAATCCAGGTAAGAGTATTGATGAAGTATCAAATTCGTATATAAAACTTATTGAGGATCAGTCTCCTTGGCCTGAAGGATTTGTACCACAACAAAGAGTACTTAAATCAGGGGATACATTCCAGATGGCACTGGATAGTACGCAACCAGTAAAGTCACCAGGTAGGTTCGGAACATTTGACAATATACCTAATCTTGATTATGTTAGGAATAACCTAGCGGTAAAATCAGATTGGAAGGTAGATTGTAGTAAAGTGGTTACATATAAGGTCAAGCCGGGTGTAGAATTACCTGTTCTTGAAGGACGGGTTGGGCCCCAAATAGACATAAACGCAGATAAATATTTAGCTGGTGGTGGAACTCAAATACAGTTGTTACTTGACAGAGTTGTTAACATAAGTGATTATTTAGAAGTTGTTTCAGTACGTTCAATTAAATGAGGGAGGAAAAAAATGACTGTTGAAAAATTTATTTGGGATACTGACAAACAAACTGTAAGTTGGGAATATGGTGGCAAATCAATTCAAAAAACATTTGTGAACGCACACTTTGCATTTATTAATACACAGGGAAATTTTATTTGTGTTGAGGCAGGAAATGATTATTCTCAAGATCAAATCTATCACCTTTCTTTTGACGGAGAACCAATATTTACATTTGACAAGGTGAATGGTAAAGTTAGTTGGTTGTATCAAGACCAACGGGTTGAAATTGATTGTCAGAACATTGTTGAAGCTCAGCTCTATAGTGGGCAAGGTGTTGTTATTGTAATGATGGAACAAAATCAAAATAGAAAGTTACAAGTATTTACATTAGAGGGTGTGTTATCCTTAGAAAAGGCTCCCCCGCAAGGGTATAGTTTTGTGAACTTATCAACTTCGAAGAATCAGCCTTCTGTTGTATGTGATGGTGGAAAAGATTTGGCTGATGTTTATGGTAGAAGTAGATGGCATTTTGCTATTAATACTCAAACTGGCGATATGACTAAGGAAAATCTAGCATATTAAGAACTTCAATTGCTGAGATTGCAAAAACTCGCAGGGGCGTTTTATTTAGAGTGGTAAATAAAATCTGGGGTCAGTGGACGTAAAAATCCGTTGACCTCTTTTTATTCTTCTCAACAAAAATTTAAAAGTTGTAAAAGCGATCAGGACAGTTTGTAAGACTCTTAGCGAAATTCTCGGAAAATTTATTGAAGGCGCTAGAGCTGTCATCAAGGATTCCCCAAAGGAGCCTCGAAATTATTTAAGGGGATCAAAGGCAAGCTGGATGAGATACTGGTCAAGGTTAAAGGGCTGATTGAGGATGTATTAGGGAAGCTCAGCAGAAAACCAACCCGTAAAAGTTTGCCATCCGGTACTGTGATCTCGGAGGAAATAGGGGAAGCGACTGAAAAGAAAATATCTAAAGAAGTTCTAGACGAGACTGCCGGGAAAACGGGAAAAGAAATTAAAGGCGAGGGAACTGGAAATGCTGAGAAGTTGGTTACGAAGGAGCTGGGCAAAGTTGCTCGTGTTGGTATCACAGGTGAAGGGATACCTTTAGAAAGAGTAAAGCCGAATGTACTTGAACAGATACATCCTGATGAAAATGCAGCATATGGTTATTTACCTAATAAAGGTACAGATTATGATAAGCCTTCATTCGACTTTACAAAAGTATAATAATCCAATAGGACCGACATCTGAACGACTTTTTGAAGATACAAAAAAGCAGTTAATTAAGAATGGAACTTATCAATCTGATGAACAAGTATGGGATGCAGTAATAGAAAAATCAATGAAAAAAGACGATGTAATAAACACATTATTAGGTTTAGAACATTAGGAGGGATTGGATTGATAGTATTAGATAATTATTCACAGCGCGAGACTTATATAATCATAGATTCTACGGGCTATTCAATAGTTGAAAAACAAAAGGGAAAGCTGGCGGAACAAGGCGAAGGGGGATTTAGTGAAGATGGACAATTGTTAGGTATTTATGTTGAAGCGGATAAATTATTTTTTATACACAATGATAAAAAGTATAAAACGAACCCTGATAATATTATTTGTTCTAATACGAATACAGATAGTGGTAAACGTCATTTTCAGGTTGAAATAAGCAATCAAGTTGTATGTGATATTACCTATAAACCATATATAAGTCCTTTATTATTAGCTTTCGATGAAGATGAAGCTGAGTTTGATTTTTTATTGTATCTCAGTAATTTGTTGAGGGATAAAGATTCTATTTTAAAGTTTATTAAAGCAATACCAGAAATTAATAAATTGTAAGACGTGTGATGTTTATTCAAGGGTTTGTAAGTATTATACGAGAAGCAGAAAGAATCGATTTCATAAAATTACGAGGTCAACGAACGGACGCAAAATCTACTGACCTCGCTTTTTTATAGCATCGAGAATATTGAATTATTAGGTAACAAGTATATTAATAACTCATGTAAATGGTTCGTAACTGAGAACAATTGGTTACTAAGGAGTCGGGTAATGCTATCGAGAGAGTCATAGCGAGGGGAACCTCAAATACTTGGGAGAAATTTTTACTGCAAATCCAGGGAAGAGTATTGATAAAGTATCAAATTCGTATATAAAACTTATTGAGGATCAGTCTCCCTGGCCTGAAGGATTTGTACCCCAACAAAGAGTACTTAAATCATGGGGATACATTCCAAAAATAGGAGGATATGATTATCATGAAGGTAAGAGCTCGAAAAGAAGTGGTATTATGTTCAAAATGTAAATCTCCAAGAGAGTTTTTCTATTTGTCAGATTTCTCTTATGGAGAAAAGTTATTCTTAATCAATGACGGAACAGGTTATGCATTTGTAAATTTATTTGAAGATGAAGTTTTTGATGAATTTAATGATATAGTTCGTACTATATTTAAGGAACATCATATTGAAATTTTCAAAGTTAAACTTGCGGAAGTAGTTAATTATATATTGGGTATCTCATGTGATATTATTGAAGGTAAACCAATTGATACTTCGCTTAAGGATGAAAAGTGTATTCAATGCGGTTCAAAAGAATTTGAAAGCAATCTTACTGAGCCAGAACAACTTACGGATATAGAAGTTCCAATCGTTACGCATAATTTGTGGAAGAAATTAAGCAGTAAAGAAAAACGTGAAAATATCGAGAGGGAATTACAAAAGAGAAAATATAAATAGTTCAAGATTTATTAGATTAGGTCTCAATGGAGATACATTCCCTGTTGAGACCTTTTTTTACCCCATAGGATTACGAAAAGCAGGGGGCGGGTACGTAACAGAGATATCGTTCTCTTCTTTGCCATACGGTTGAATGACAAGCATAAGCCGGATTTATATATTGGCCGGAATCCAAGGTTACTGCAAAGAATTCTTACACAGCGCCTTTATTTTCAGGCCAGCCAATCCTTTATGGTTACCTCCAAGCTTTAATTTATTTAAACTCCGTTTATAATTATGCTATATAATAACTGCATCATAACAAGAACATCGGTAAAATGAAACTGCTTTTGCCATGGAGGCCGGGCGATGAATCAAATTATGGTTGTGGATGATGACACTTATATTCGGGAGCTTGTCTGCACTTTGCTCCGGAATAAGAGTTTTGAGGTATGCGAAGCCGGCGATGGCCGGGTTGCCCTCCAAAAGCTGGGAGAAGAAAAAATAGACTTGTGCATCTTGGACATCATGATGCCCAACATGGACGGGTTTGAGTTTTGTAGAAATGCCCGCCGTTATTATAAGGACATGCCCATTTTGATGCTGACGGCCAAAGGGGAAATCAGCCAAAAAGTCAAAGGTTTTGATCTGGGAGCGGATGATTATCTGACCAAGCCTTTTGAGGCAGCGGAGTTAGTCGCCCGGGTAAAAGCGCTTTTGAAAAGGTATAAGATCGCCGCTTCCCAAATCGTTCAAATTGGCGAATTGACACTGGATAAAAATAGTTATTCCGTCATGACCGGTGACGAAACAATGGATATTCCCAGGCGGGAGTATGAATTATTATTTAAACTGGGCAGTTATGCGGGCAAAAC
>DNPQ01000467.1 GCA_003501335.1 Bacillota bacterium | reverse complement strand
CTCGGAGATCGTTGGAGATGACGCGACCGAAGTCGTTCATACATTTGAAAATGCGGAAAAACCGATCATTTTTGCTTCAACACCCGGGTTTAAAGGCAATAATTATCAGGGACATGAATGGGTCATTCAGGCGATTATCGAACAATATTTAAAAGAGGCGCCCGCCAAAGTGAAGGGACTGGTCAATATTTGGGCGGGTATCCCAATGCATGATCCTTTCTGGCTTGGTAATTTGCGAGGGTTGGAACGGTTGCTCGCGGAAATCGGCTTGATTCCCAACACCATCTTTGGGCACGGGAGGGGTCTGCAAAACATCGACCGGATTCCGGAAGCTCAGTTTAATCTGCTGGTCTCTCCGTGGCTTGGTTTAAAAAATGTCCAACTGTTGCAGAGGCGTTTCGGAACCCCTTATCTCCATTATCCGACTTTACCGGTGGGCGCCTTTGAAACCAGCAAATTTTTACGGGCTGTTGGCCAGTTTGCTGGACTTTCTGGAGAGCATGTCGAACAAGTGATTCAAAAACACGAAGCTGAATATTACTACTACATTGAACGTTTCGCCGATGTATTTTTGGAAACCCGGGTTATGTCCAAACGGTTTGTAGTGGTTTCCGACGCCCAGTATACATTGGCCTTAACCAAATTTTTAGTCAATGATTTGGGGCGATTGCCTTCTAAACAATATATTACCGATGATACACCTGGAGAATATCAAGAACAGGTACGAAGTTATTTCCGGGAGTTAAACGACGGGATTACGGCGGAGGTGGAGTTCTCCAGTGACGGGCGACAGATCCACGATGAAATTCGTAACACGGACTTCCATGGCTATCCTTTGATCCTCGGCAGTTCCTGGGAGAAAAAGTTGGCCAAAGAGCTTAAGGCGCATTATATTATGGTTTCTTGGCCGATCATTGAAAGGCTGATTATCAATGGTTCCTACGTTGGCTATAGCGGCGGGCTTAAACTTTTAGAAGACATCTATTCAGTGGTGCTGACCCGGTTTAACTGATAAACAGGAAGGCATGGGATGTGAAAGGATTAATTTTGATTCAAGAAGATTGACAAAAATTTACAAAATAGTGTATTATAATTATAAGATAGTTAATCGGAATACTAATCAAAGCTGACTGGAAAACTGGAGGCTTTGGGCTGCGCAAATCATTGATTGAGCGGCTCAAAGCCTCTTTGTTTTCAATTCTTTCTTCAGTGGATGCATCAAATTCAACCCCCACCGGCGGAAGCCATAATGGAGACAATCATTGCTTAAGGAGGGCCTGAAGATGGCCAAATTAAAGTATAGAAAAGCATTGGAGGCACTCCCTCCTTATATTCCGGCCAAGTCCTTGGAAGAGATTAAACGCCAATATGTCTTGGAGCAGATCGTACGGCTGTCTGCCAATGAAAATACCATGGGTTGTTCGTCCCGGGTTAAGCCTGCAATTGCCAGGGCGCTTCAGAATATTTATCTTTACCCGGATGGTTCTAGTACCAACCTGAAAAGCAAATTGGCAGCCATCCATCATTGTCAGCCGGAACAACTGATCATCGGTTCAGGTTCATTTGAAATTTTGACACTTATTGCCGAGGTCCTGATTGAGCCCGGTGCGGAATCTATCATACCGGCTCCCACGTTCGGCTGGTATCAGACAATTACGAAGGCCATGGGCGGCAAAGTGATTCAGGTTCCTCTAAAAAATCATGGCATTGACTTGGAGTCAATCCAAGAAAAACTCAATCAAAGCACCAAAATTATCTGGCTTTGCAATCCCAATAACCCGACAGGAACCATTTTCACTAAAGATTTGATAGAAAAATTTTTAAAGCAAATTCCTGATGATATTATGGTGGTATTTGATGAAGCTTATTTTGATTATGTCGAGAGAGAGGATTATCCGGATACCGCTCAATTATCATTTCCGAATATCATTTCTTTACGGACTTTTTCTAAAGTATACGGACTAGCTGGTTTACGGGTTGGCTATGGAATCGGAGCCCCGGAGTTCATTAACATGCTGAACCGGATCCGTTTACCATTGAATGTCAATGTATTGGCTCAGGCTGCTGCAATTGCCAGTTTGGGAGATCCTGATTTTAAGACCTCAGTTCTGGAGAACAACCATCGGGGTAAGCAATTTTTCTATCAGTCTCTTGAGGCGATGGGGCTGGAATATATTCCGACTGAGACCAACTTTATTATGGCGGATGTGGCGCAAGATTCTGTGCAGATCTCCGAAAAATTGTTACAGAAAGGAGTTTCAGTACGGGCGGGAACGGAATTCGCGATGCCGACATGGCTGCGGATAACCATTGGTCGTCCGGAGGAAAATGAATTGTTTATTGAAAAGTTGAAAGAGGTTTTAATGGTGAAAGGAGGAAGCGGTTCATGATTATTAAAACACCCCAGCAATATGTGAATCAACCGGACATTCTTCAATCGGCGGGAGAGTCTATTGCTCAATTTGGAAAGAATGCTTTATTAATTGGTGGGAAAACCGCTTTGACAGTCATCGGGGGAAAATTTTTCGATAGTTTGGCAACGGCCGGAGTGACACTGACAATCGAACAATACCACAGTTATTGCACGGAGGAAGCTATAGAACAATATGTCGAGACGGCGCAACGTCTTAAGGCAGATATCATTATTGGGGCTGGCGGCGGGAAGATCCTTGATCTGGCCAAAGCCGTCGGTGATCAGTCACAAATCCCGATCATTACCGTACCCACCATTGCTGCAACCTGCGCCGCCTGGTCGGCTCTATCCATTTTATATGATGAAAACGGTTGCTTTGCGGGAAGTAGGTCTCTAAATCATTCGCCCCAATTGGTATTAGTGGATACCCGGATCATCAGCGAAGCTCCAGTACGATTTTTACGGGCGGGGATAGCCGATACCTTGGCGAAATGGTATGAACTGACACCTTATTTTGCCGATGCCGAGAGCGAGTTAGCTCTTAAGATCGGCTTACACCATGCCAAATTGGCTTTCAATGGACTTCATGAAAAGGGGATTCGGGCCATTCAAGATGCTACTAATCATCATCTTAGTGAAGTTCTCCGGGAAGTGATCGATTCAATTATTGTACTAGCCGGCTTGGTGGGAAGTATTACCGAAGGAAGTTATCACTTGGCTTTGGGTCATGCCATTCATAACAGTTTGACCTTCATCCCTGAGACCCATCAAAGTCTTCATGGGGAAAAGGTTATTTTTGGGGTCTTAAGCCAACTTATTTTACAAGGAAAATCCGCAGTGGAAATCGCCGAGTTTGTGACAAGTATAAATGGACTGAAGCTTCCGCTTACTTTGGAGCAACTGGGTATTTTCGACGTGAGTAAAACTGCTGCCGAAGTTAAGCGGAGTATTCAAATCGATGCTGCAGCGTTTAGTAAGTTTCCATTTCCGGTATCACCTGAGTTAATCGAGGAAGCCATTATCAAGGCCAACCGGATCGGTAAAGAAAGTTTGAACAAGGGAGGAATTTATCATGAGCCAGATATCATGGCAATCTGAAGTGCTTGATTACATTACAAATACGAAATTTGCAATATTGGCTTATGTCCGTGAGGATAAAACACCATTGTTGCGATCCATGGGAAGTTTTGCATTGAGTGGTTTTGATCTGTACTTTTCTTCCGGCAAAGACACATCTAAGGTGACAGAAATTATCAAAAACCCCCAAGTGTCTTTCTTTTTTGAACATGACAACCAAAATCTTGAAGGCTGGAAGAGTGTTCTGTTATTGGGAAGAGCGGAATTACTAATTGCAGGGACTGAATACAATAATGCCATTGAACTGCTAAGTAACAGAAACCCCCGTTTTAAGGAACGTGTTGTCAAGGGAGAATTGACTAGTACGGCTATTTTTAAACTCAAGACGCGGGAAATTGAATATCTGGATTATT
>DNPQ01000432.1:5684-6905 GCA_003501335.1 Bacillota bacterium | reverse complement strand
AGGCTCAAATCGATTTGGCGAAAGAAAATTTATGGATGACTCAATCCCGCTTTCATGACGGATTATCTACGAACATGGATGTTTTAGATGCCGAATTTGCATTGGATCAAGCCTCCAATTCTTATTACAGCGGTGTGTCTGCTTATTTAACAGCTTTGGCCAAGCTAGATTATGTAATGGGGAAAGACTAATCTTTAGCCGGATTCAAGTCTTGGGGACCGTTGAAACGCTATTTTGGGTCGGTATTGATTTTATCCCTAAAATGAGACTCTCATTTATGAGCTGTTGTCAATAAGCTGGGATTAATCGGAATTCCACTTAAAAGAATAGGTGGTGATAGCCGTCGGAAGAAGTGTTATGATAACTTAAGCACAAAATAAAATGATAACACGGGCAAATTCCTCGTCTCAAATGGAGACGGGTTTTTTGTTTTATCCGGCGTGGGTTGATAAAATATCTTTTTTGTAGAGCATTTGAATGCTGTAGAGAAATTCGTAAAAAATAGACAATATATTGACTAAATCTAAAAGAAGCGTTATGATCATTTTAGACAGTATACTGACTAAAGATGAGAAAAGAGGTTATGCATGGATATTTACCGCGAGTTGTTTTTAATGCAACAGACATATGCCACCCTTTTTTCGCTTGCCAATAAACTTCAGGTAGAAGGGGACAAATATTTTCAGGGCTTAACCGCAAGACAGTTTATGGCGATGGTCGCCATTATCCATTTGCCGGAAGAGGAAACCACGCTCAATAATATCGCGGCCAAATTGGGCACCACCAAACAGAGTGTCAAACAACTGATCGAGATCATTGAAAAGAAGGGTTACGTGATCGCGCTTCCCAGTCCAAAAGACAAGCGGGCGGTCAATCTAAAAATTACGGAGTCCGGGAAACAAGTTATGTTGGAATGCAATGAAAGAGGGCTTCATTTTTTTGTCGATCTTTTTAAAAATTTCACAGCGGAAGAAATGGAAATCCTGTGGGGCCTTTTAAAGAAACTGTACAACTTTGACGGGAAAACTCAAGACGGCTTTGAAACGGAGGCTGATTTGGAAATCACCCCAACCCAAACCGAGGCCCAGATGAAAGTGTTACAGGAATTTGAAAAATGCAGAAATCAATCCCGAAATGAGCGGAATTAATGACTGCTCTTATATAAAGGAGAAATGAAACTATGAAACATCAGTCAAAAAAATTAATTAATATTGAGGAATA
>DNPQ01000432.1:0-5415 GCA_003501335.1 Bacillota bacterium | reverse complement strand
ATTGAACAGTATCTATTTCATTCCGGCACCAATAATGATAATCCGGTGATGTTATTTTTACATTGCGGGCCGGGCCTTGCCTATTCGCCATTTGCCCATGTGTTTCAAGAAAAATGGGAAGATTTGTTTACGGTCGTTCATTGGGACCAACGGGGCGCCGGCAAAACTTTGACGAAAAATTCGGACCAGTATCCGACCCTGGATTTGCTTTTAAAGGACTTGTTGGAAATTATTCAATACTTGAAGCAAAAATACAACCAACAAAAAATCATTTTACTGGGCCATTCCTGGGGAACTGTTTTAGGGAGCACTTTTATCAAACAATATCCCGGGGAGGTGGCTTATTATATCGGAGTCGGACAAGTTATCAATATGTTTGAAAATGAGCGGGTAGGTTATGAAAAAGTTAAGCAAGAAATAGTAAAAGCCGATGACAAGAAATCGTTAAAAAAGTTGGAAGCAATTGGCGAATATCCGGGGAAACATTTGGACAGTGAATTCATGAAAAAATGTGCTCAAATCCGTAAACTGCAAGAAAAATATGACTTGGCCATCAAGATGGGTTTATCCGTTTTTATCGCGGCGTTTCAAAGTCCTATTTTTAAGTGGTCGGATTTTTCGGCCATGATCAAGGGGCCCCAAGCGAGCCAGGGATTGATGACAGCCTTGGAAAGCTTTGATTTAAATGACGAGAAAGATGAATACCAAATACCCATTTATTATATCCTGGGGGGAAAGGACTGGCTGACTCCCTTCGCTTTGGCCCGGGAACATCTGGGCCGCATCCGTGCCCCGCGCAAAAAATTTTATTTAATACCGGGTGCCGGTCATGCCACCATGATTGATCAACCGGAATTATTTTACCAGGCCCTGTCTGAAATTTATCATCAGGGAAAAATTAGCGACGCAAGCCGGTGATGAGGGCTAGAATCGGTGATGGCAGAAACGGCAGAAATGGATTCCGGATCAAAAGTAACTGTTTGAAGTGATGAAAATTATCTCCAAATGATAAATTCATTTTAGAGATTCTTTGGGGAAATCGCTCCATCGACCGGGAAGATGATCCGAACGATTGGGGGAATCGATCCATGGGTTGGGGAGATTCACCGAATGATCCGGAAGATTATCCCAATGGCCGGGGAGGTTTTCCGAATGACTCGGGAGATTACCCAAATGGTTTGGGAGATGATCCGAACGGTTGGGGGAATCGATCCGGGAGCCGGGGAGATTTCCCGAACGACTCGGGAGATTGACCGGATGGTTGGGACGATTATATCAGAGATCAGAGGGCTTTTAAAAAAATGGTGTTTAAGGTACCCGAAAAGTTCGAAAGGGAAATCGTGCGTCTTGCGCGACGCGGCCAGGTTTGTGTGGAATAGGGGTTTATTATAATAAATAGCGAAAGATACCTTTTCGTTTTTGAAATGGTATTTTTTTTATATTTTCAATGATAAAATTAAGGAATAAAGATGGTTAAAAGGAGAACAATTCCGCAGATGGAAAACAAGACCCGCGGCGACCGGGTTGTCGACGAACTGTTGCACCTTATTCGGGAACGTGGCTATGGCGCTGGAGAAAAGCTGCCGAACGAATATGAACTTTCGGCGCAACTCGGTGTGAGCCGCAATACAATTCGTGAGGCTGTACGCGCTTTAGCATCCCGTAATATCGTGGACATACGGCAAGGGGCAGGGACTTTTATTTCACCAAAAAAAGGTGTGGCTGATGACCCGCTTGGATTCTCGCTGATGGAGGACAGACGGAAGCTGGTCGAGGATTTGCTCCAGATTCGTTGTATTATTGAGCCGCAAATCGCGGGGCTTGCAGCTCAAAACGGAATGCCTGAGGATATTGCCATCCTCGGCGGTTTATGTGAGGAAGTGGAAGTGTTAATCCGCAAGCGGGGGGATTTTATGCAAAAAGACAGGGATTTTCATACACAGCTGGCCTCTTGCAGCCGGAATATGGTGATGTCCAACTTAATTCCGGTAATTTGTGAGGGAATCACCCTCTTTGCTTCAATGGTGGCCGAACAGGAGTATGAGCAGACTGTGAAATCGCACCGCGAGATTTATGAAGCCGTGCGGGACCGTCGGGCCGCAGATGCCCAACAAGCGATGCTGTTTCACCTGCTTTATAATCGGAACCGTTTTATCGCTGACCAAGAACGGTAACGTTATTTACCCCAATGATTCGTATTGGATAGAATGGGCGGGGTATGATTTTGTGAATGGTAGGATGAATATATCGATTGCACTGCTTACAATGCTGTAGAATGATGTAATTGAAATAATTATGGCATTTTTTTGCTTTTTACAGTAAAAATGGTGATATAATTCAAGTAAATGGTAGGATGATTTAAAAGAGGGGAAAAGGAAATGGCACAAAGCTACGATGTGTTGATTATTGGCGCGGGCGTAGTTGGCAGTGCGATCGCGCGGGAGATGTCAAGGTGGGAACTGAAAATCGGGGTTTTGGAAAAGAACCGAGATGTCTGCTTGGAAACCAGTGGTAGGAATTCCGCTGTGATCCATGGTGGCTTTGCCTATGATAACGGAACCCGTAAGGCGGAGTGTTGCGTAGAAGGGGTTTCGGAATTTGACCGGGTCGCGCGGGAGCTGGATGTACCGTTTAAACGCACCGGCAAGGTGCTGGTCGGCAATACCACTGAGGAATATGAAAGTCTGCAGAAGACGATTGCCAATGGAAAAAGGAACGGCAGCGTTGGACTGGAAATGATCGATAAGGAACGTCTCCACCAGATGGTGCCGGCGGTAATCGGTGAATTTGCCATGCTTTCCCCCATGAGTGGTATCGTCGACCCATTCCGCTACACCGTCGCCTTGGCGGAAAATGCTAAGATGAACGGGGTTGATTTTTATTTCAACCACGAAGTGAAGGGTATCCGGCGTCAAGGGGAGCAAAGTTATATCATTACGACAACGCAGGAAGATTTCCATACCCGCTGGATTGTTAACAGCGCCGGTCTGGGTGCTGTTAAGATTTCCGGGATGCTCGGCATTCCCGGTTACCGGATTGGTGGCACCAAGGGCGATTATATTATTCTGGATAAAAAGCTTGGGTCTTTGCTGCCCATGCCGGTCTATCCTGTTCCCAGCAATACTTATATGGGTATTCATGTAACCCCAACGGTTGATGGCAATGTGATTGTCGGTCCCAATGCTGAGGCCGTTAATGATCCGACCTACTACGGCGTTTCGCAGCGGAATATGGATTACCTGGCAGAGAGCGCTTCGACTCTGTGGCCGCACATCCATAAATCCGACTATATCCGTAATTATTCCGGCATTCAGACCACCTGGCTTGACGGTGAGGGTGTGGTGAAGGACTTCATCATTGAAGCCCGTGTCGAAGTGCCCCATACCATTAATCTGGTCGGAATCGAATCGCCGGGGCTCACCTCCGCGTTACCCATTGCGCGCCGGGTCGTGAAATTATTGTCGGACCGGGAGACGCTGCGCCCCAATCCAAACTTTAACCCCAACCGGAAAGGTATCGTGCGTTTCGCCGGGCAAAGTGATGAGGAAAAGGCCCGTTTGATTGCTGAAAACCCCGATTACGGCGAGATTATCTGTCGCTGTGAGAAGGTTACCAAAGCAGAAATTTTACAGGCAGTGCACAATCCCCTGGGAGTTGATACCATGACCAGTATCAAATACCGTACTCGCTCGATGATGGGCCGTTGCCAGGGAGGCTATTGCCAGATGCGCATCGCCCAAATTATCCAGGAAGAACTTGGCAAGGGAGTCACCGAAGTTCTTTATGCACGGAACGGTTCCAATATGTTTATGGGGAAGGTGCGCGAATGAATACCATCAAAAAAGAGGCAATCATTATCGGCGGTGGACCTGCGGGCCTGGCGGCAGCCGCCAGACTGTATCAGAAAGGCGTTCGGGATATTTTGATAGTCGAGCGCGAAAAAACATTGGGCGGCATTTTGCGTCAGTGTATTCATGACGGTTTTGGCCTGGCCCGTTTTCAGGAAGTGCTAAGCGGACCGGAATATGCCCAACGGTTCATTGATGAGGTGGAGCGGTTAAAGATTCCGTATGTAACCGACACGACTGTCCTTGAGATCACGCCGGATAGGCAAGTTACCACCGTATCCAGAACCGGTATGGTAAGCTGGGAGGCAAAAACGGTTATTTTAGCGATGGGTTGCCGCGAACGAACCCGCGGCGCTTTGGGCATCCCGGGCGAACGTCCGGCGGGAGTGTTCACCGCAGGTGTGGCCCAATCGTATATCAACCTTCACAATATCATGGTCGGTAAGAATGTGGTTATTCTCGGTTCGGGTGACATCGGGATGATCATGGCGCGCCGTCTGACACTAGAGGGAGCGAAAGTCAAAGCCGTGTTTGAGATCCTGCCTTACCCCAGTGGTCTGGCCCGTAATATAGAACAGTGCCTGAACGATTACAATATTCCACTTTATCTCAGCCATACGGTTACCGATATCCATGGCCGGTCCCGGCTGACCGGTGTCACTGTATCCAAGGTCGATAAAAACCTTAAACCCATACCGGGAACGGAAAAAGAATATGAATGCGACACTTTAATCCTTTCGGTGGGCTTGATCCCCGAAAATGAACTCTCACTTGGGGCTGGAGTCGAGTTGGATCCGCACACTAAAGGCGCGGTTGTCGATGAAGATTACCAGACCGGAGTCCCGGGCCTTTTTGCAGCAGGCAATGCCTTGCAAGTCCATGACTTGGTGGATTTTGTTTCGCTAGAGGCGGAAAATCTGGGGGATGCGGTAGCAGAATACGTTCGTACCGGAAGTTTGCCTGCTTGTAATATTAAGGTTTTGGCCGGTCCCGAGATCGGATACACTGTCCCGCAGCGCATAAGCGGAACCAAGGATGGCCAAATTGCTTTGCGTGTGAAACGGCCCTTGCAAAACTGCACTATCGAAGTGGTGCAGGAAACCGTGGCGGTCGGTTCGGTGACTTTGAAAAAAGCGGTACCTGCGGAAATGGTTAAGGTTGGGATTGATCATCAATTGTTGCGGACTACTCATGACCTGGAGGTGCGTGTTAAATGGTAAAGAAATATACCTGTATCGTCTGTCCGAACGGCTGTGAATTGCAGGCTGAGTTGGAGGACGGCAAGATGTTGGAACTACGGGGAGCAGGCTGCAAACGAGGGATCGATTATGTGGAACAGGAACTTGCCAATCCCCAGCGGAATATTGCTTCCTCGATCCTACTCGAAGGCGGTGTGCTGCCATTGGTGAGCGTCAGGCTTTCCAGGCCAATTCCAAAAGCTAAAATTTTTGAGGTGATGGCAGCGATCAAAAAAGCTCGCTTGCAGGCGCCCGTTCATGCGGGGCAGGTGGCTATCGCCAATGTGCTTGGACTGGGCAGCGATGTTATTGTCACCAAACATGTAGCG
>DNPQ01000535.1 GCA_003501335.1 Bacillota bacterium | reverse complement strand
TGTGATGTCCAGCGATCGATAAACTGGAATTTGATAGTTCATTAATATCACGTCCTGCATTCTGACTGAGTTCGGCCAACTTGCGCACTTCGGCAGCTACCACAGAAAAGCCTTTACCATGTTCACCAGCCCGGGCTGCTTCAATAGAGGCATTTAATGCCAAAAGGCTTGTCTGATCGGCGATTCCCCGAATGGCCGAGATAATTTCATTAATTTGATCCGTTGCTTTACTCAATTCGTGAATAACTTCATTAATTTCCTGAGTCGAAGCATATAACTCTTGAATCTCGCCGGCTACATTGACAGTTGCTTGCAAACCAACCTCCGCCGAATTGGCAACTTTTTGGGAAGAAGCGGCAATGCCCTCTGTTTCATCAAAAACTTTTTGAACTATTTCCGATAACATTTGTATGGTATTGGTAGCCTGCGAAATATGTTCAGCTTGTTTAGTGGAGCCTTCCGCCAACTCTTCCATTGCCTGGGCTACACCGGAAGCTGACTTTCCCGTCTCAGTCGAGGCTGTTTTCAATTCCCGGCTGGTCTCCAATATTTTTTCCGATTGATCATTAATATTTTTTACTAATTCCCGTAATCCTTGCATTGCTTGATTCAAGCCCCTTACCACCCTTAAAATTTCCGGAGATCCCTTAGCTTCTACGTTTCGCGTCAAATCGCCCACTGCAATTGATTTGGCAGCTTCCTCTACTCGTTTTAAGGGCCCCAAAATTGAATTTACAATGACCAAACCGAGTAAAACCGAAAAAATCGAACTTACTATCATCAAGATAATCCCTATTGTATGAGATTCGTTTAAAAACCGGTTATTCTTCACAATCGCTTCAACCGTATTCGAAGATATATCCGTCTGAATTTCGCTGAGCTTAAGATTGATTGCAAATAAAATATTGCGGAGTGTTTCATAATTTTCGCTACTGGGGGGATCTTGAAGTAACGTTTTAATCGAATCAAGCCTTTCCGAGATATATTGTTTACTGGACCGATCCATCCAATCAAACACAAATAAACGCTCCCCCATATTAACCGACTGACTGTTCGATGAGGATAGATCCTTATTTATTTCCTCCAAATAAGCGATTTGCAATTTGGAAATATTTTGTTGAAAACGTGAAATTTGATTGGATTTATCGGAACTGTCGACAAAAATACTTTGAGTGGTTTTTTGGATTCTCTTGATGATCCCGTCGGCGCTATACGTTTGAATACCCAAAAAAGCTATCATGACAATAATGATGATCAATAATTGATAAAAAACTTTGAGGTGGATCAAACCAGTTAGATTGGCAATCTTGGTAAAAAGATTCACCAATTTTCTTAATATTCTATTTATCATATTATACCCTCTTCTTCCATAGTACAACTTTCTCAATCTTTTCCTAATTAATTATATCGGCAGAGGTTTTTTTTACTAAATATGAAAATTAGGAAAATTGTTGTATATAATTTTTGTTGGTACATTTTATTATTAAATACCCATTCCCATAGACTGATAAAAAACATTTCCACGCCTACACAATAATTTGGAAAGAACTAATTTTTTTAGCCCTTTCTACCGATTTTTATGATGCAGGATATGAATCTAAAATCTTGTACCATCCTGGATCTAAATTCGCATCTACTTGGAAAAAGGAGAAGTAACATCATGAAGAAACTAATTGTACTTATTTTAACTTTAATGGCTCTTTTTACTTTCGGCAATCTAACAATGGCCCAAGTCTATCCCGCGGATGACGCGTTCTCCTCGGCTTCTTATCCTTTCACCGTTTGGAATCACAGCAGTGATTGGCATACGGCCAATACTTGGCACAGCACCGATACTTGGTATTCAGTAACTCCCGAAGCACCTTATGTTGAAATCTACTATAACGATCGGGATAATATAAATCAATCCAACCCTAGATTAGGCGTTGAGGGTTATGCCAATGAACAGACCTTTTTTTGATGTTCAAACCAAACCTAAAAATCCCGATCTAAACTACTTTGCCGGAAGTTACTTGTTCGAGAATGGTATATTCCTCGGTGGCTCGTACAACGGCAATTCTAAAAATAATATCTCCTATATTTCTCCGGGCTTCAGGTTAAGTATGGACGATGCTAGTTTCATCGCCCTCAGTTGCGATTATTTAACATCTGATGAAAATCCAAAACCCACTGATAATAATGAAATTGTAGGTTATGACGTTTATTATAAATATTTTGTCGGCGATAAAGCTAAATTAGGCGGCGAAGTCTACTTCCCGAAAGACGAGGACACTTACTGGTGGCTCGGGTTAAACATTAAACCTGGTGATGATCTGATTATCGGCGCCTATTATGAAACCCAAGGCGATACGGATTATTATCATGGAGGCTTTACCTTTGCTCCCGCACCACTAATCATCGATGCGGAAATCGGCAAAACTAATTATGAATATAATAATGCACCCATTACTAATGAAAACTACTATGCAGTCAGCGGAATGTTAATGCTTTCCGATAGCTTCCGTTTCGGAGCCGATTATTTCAAGTATAATGATTTTGATAACGATGCTGTTCACGCTAAGCTGAACTTTGGTGATGAAAAAGCCAATTTTATTCTGAAATATCAGTTCAAAAATGATACCTATCCTTCCGTAATTACTGCAGCCTTCAAAGTAAATTTCGGTAAATAAAAAATTTTGATAAAAAGCCTTCTTCAATGATTAACGTTGAAGAAGGCTTTTTATGTTTTCCCAACTATAAACTTTGCGTTAATCTTAACCATTCTTTGGCAATCAGGGCATGCCCGGCCGAAGATGGGTGCACTCCATCAGGTGTCCAGAAACCGGGAGATTTAAAAGAAGCGGCGCTATTTAAAATCCCATCCAAAGGCAACAACAAGGTGTGAAATTGCCGCGCTAAATCCCGGACTACCTGAATTTTAGGATCAAGATCCTCCCGCCAGTCTCTACGGTCTTCCAAAGCTGGTAATACAAAGGGTTCACCAAGAATGATTTGCGGATTCAGCTCTCTTTTCAAAGAGTCTAAAATATGAGTATAGCTAATCCGAAACTGTTCTGCCAAGGTGGGATCATCACTATCAAACCTGCACCAGCAATCATTAATGCCAATCAATATTGAAACCACCGTTGGCTTTAACTGGATACAATCCTCATCCCATCTCGCCTGAAGATCCCGAACCCGCTCGCCGCCGATCCCCCATTTAAAATATAGGGCATAAAATTAACAGTTTTAAAACCATATCATCGCTGAAAACATCCATGTAATTGTCGAAGCCCACAAAACTCATTTCCGGATCATAACCATTCCACTCCATAAAACTTAAATGAATAAGTTTTAGGGCCGGATAGAACGAAAATACCAATAATAACAAAGGAATCACTAAAAAGGCGACTAATAAAACAATTTTTTGTTGTTTCATACGATTCATGGCGATCATCATTCCATCCCCTTATAAGCTAATGGTAGGAAACAAGTTACTGCCTCTTGTCCGAAGCAGTAACTTGTAAAAAAGCAAATATAAGGTAGGTCTTATTAGATTACATTGACAGCTTTAACAGCTTTAGCAGCCTTAGCCCATTTCTCGTTATATTTTTTCACAACCGCATTCGGATCTTTGGCTAATATATACTCCTGAGCGATATTCGGTAAATAAATTTGGGCTTTTACATATACTTTGTTCCAAGCGTCTTCATTAGGATCTTGGTTGACAATGGGTAACTTTCTGCTCAGCAGCTCGTTCACAAAGGCTTGAGGATAAAAGATTCCTTTTTGAGGAGGCACCATACCGATGGCATTGGCGTAGCGGCCCTTCTTTCCAAGTACAGTCATACCGAACTTGCCGGCAGGAAAATCTTTCCGAAAACTATCCCAACTTGTGGAGGCAAGATCCGGCTCTAAATAACCCTTTTCTTTTAAAGAGCGTAAAATTTTGGTTAAAAATCATTTTTAATGACGAAACCGGCCTGCCAGATTCATAAACTATCTTTTTTTAAAAATTCAATCACTTCGTCCACTTTGACATAAGCAAGGCAGGTAACCGTATCCGCGCCCCCATAATATATTGCTATCCTCCCGGTAGAAGCATCGGTTAAAGCGGCACATGGAAAGAAAACATTGGGAACATCACCGACACATTCATAAATCCTCTGGGGAGAAATTAGGTAGGACTGGGTACGGTAAATGACTTTCCAAGGCTTTTCCAAATCCAATAAAGCCGCTCCGGCACTATATACAAAGCCATTACATGAAGTAAGCACTCCATGATAAAAAAGCAGCCATCCCTCATTGGTCTCAATGGGAACCGGTCCGGCGCCGATCTTAGTGGCTTGCCAACCTTCGGTGGGGGACATAACATGCCGATGATGCCCCCAATAGCCCATATCAGGGCTTTCACTATAAAAAATGTCACCAAAGGGAGTATGCCCGTTATCACTGGGCCGGCTTAACATTCCATACTTACCATTGATTTTGCGGGGAAATAAAACACCATTTCGGTTAAAGGGTAGAAAAGCATTTTCCATCTGGTAAAATTGTTCAAAATCATACGTATATCCAACTCCAATTGTCGGACCATGGTAGCCATTGCACCATGTGATATAAAAACGGTCTTCGATCCAGCATACCCGAGGATCATAGCCATAATCAAATTGAGCGATATCAGGGTCATCACAAACAAATGCAATCGGATCGTTGTTAATCCGCCATTGATAACCATCATCACTTTTGCCGCTATGCAATTGCATATGACGCCGTTTATCATCACAGCGGAAAATTCCGGCAAACTTTCCCCCAAAAGGAACCACTGCACTGTTAAATATGCTATTGGAACAGGGTATTAGATCCCTTGGGATAATAGGATTTTTTGCAGAGCGCCAAACCACATCGGTACAATGGGATGGCCGTTCTTCCCATGGAATATTCGCTAATTCAACTCCTTTTATAATTTGGGGTTTATTGCTGGTTGTTTTACATGAGCTATTTTCTTTGGTGATCATCCGTTTCATCCTTTCAGGTTAAAAGCTATATTGCAGACAATTCTAATCATCCATCACTTGATTGCGATTACTGCTAATCCCAAAAAAGTTTATGACTGCAAACTACAATTTAAGACTACAATATTTCATTTATTGATGTCAATATTAACACGATTGTAATAATTTGTCAATCCGTTGTTTTCTGACATTGCCAAAAATAACAAAATGGGGCGGTGCCTAAAATATTTTTGAATTTCAAACATTCTTTTATTTTGATGCCCTCATTCCCTTCCTGACCCTCCTAAACATTTCTAGCAGGGATTTTAAGTTGTCCACTAAAATCCAATCGGCAATATGCCCACTAACTAGGGAAAGATAACCGATGAGGGGAACGAGGGCAATGTTATCAGGCTATCGTGGAATAAAAAGGAAATGCTGTATAATATCATGGCTTGTTTCGAACTCAATCAACGGTTTGGAAACCCGTTGCTGGGACAAAGCTTATCGGTTAAAACCGATATCGACTAGACTTCCAGCATTGTATGGATATTGCGGCTAAAGTGTTATTGAAACTACCGGTTTCAACCGGTATGCTCTTAAGGAGCCATGAGTTTTAACTCGTGGCGTATCAATCCCCAAATATGGAACCATAGCCTGATGACATTGGGAACGAGGGGCAGGAGGTTCAAAAAAAATGAAAAATATATTAACCGCCAAAAAACTTCAAATTTGTGACCGATGTGGCTAAAAACTCACACCACCTCGTACGCGGTCGTTTAGTAAACATTCGCAACTCTTCAGTATGTTTACTGAAGCCTTCAGTATGCTTACTGAGTCGTTCGGTATACATACTCTACGGTTACGTTACTTTTTCCCCCTTTTGATCTCAATAATTAAAAGGAGCTGTCGCGTTTACTTTTGCGACAGCCCCTACCATCATTTTGGAAAAGTCATCCATCTAAAAATAAAGATGAGTAAGTTTATCATTCATTACTTTTTAAGTCGGGGGAAACGGTCGTAGTTCCCTCAACAAATTGCACACCGACTAATATCCGGCGGGGTTGGCTATCCCGGTTGTTCAGTCGCCATAAAAGTTGCTCAAAAGCAGCTTCACCCATTGCCGAACCGAAAACCCGGACTGTAGTCAGAGGAGGATTTTCGGGGAATCCCTCAGGAACCAAATCATCAAAGCCAACAATCGAGATATCCTTGGGTATGGATAATCCTATTTTTTTTAAAGCTTTCATAACAAACTGGGCGGTATAATCATTATTACATACCCATGCTGTTGGAAAACTCTTTAAATGGCTAATCTCATCTTCCATTAAATCCTGCTCCTCCCAAACACGATCGGAGTTTTGCTGTCCAATCGAATACTCGGAATGATATTCAAAGCCATATTCATGCAACGCCTCTAAGAAGCCTTGGTAACGTTGCACCCAACTCCAATGGCCCCTAATCTGACCTGCATAACCTATTTTTTTATGTCCCAATTGCAATAAATATTGGGTCGTTAAGAAACTGCCTTCCCAGTCGGCGATTAAAACAGCATCATGCTGGGTGGTGGGAAGATAATTATCAACAAGGACCACTTCGCAATCGAGTTTTTCAAAACGGGCAACATAATCCGCTGTAAAATTACCGGTAATTAATACGCCATTCACCCTTCCTTCCGTGAT
>DNPQ01000537.1 GCA_003501335.1 Bacillota bacterium | reverse complement strand
ATTTACTGCGGATTACCATGCGGGAGCTCCCTGTCTCACCGAAAACAGTTTTGGCAAAGGCAAGGCTTACTATATCGCCACCCAACCGGAACCAGCGTTTATCAAGGCTTTCTTAGAATACCTGATGAGTTCCAACGCCATCAGCAGTCCGCTACCCGTACCTGCCGGAGTCGAAGTGACCAAAAGATCCAACAATACCGGGGACTATCTGTTCATTCTTAACCATAATCAGCATCCGGTGGAGTTCTCCCTTCCCGGAGCTTTTCAGGAATTGATCAGCGGTGAACGGTTACAGGATAAACTGAGTCTGGATGCTAAAGCCGTCAAGATCTTGAAAAAAGCCTAAACGCAAAAAGGACTGTCCTCCGGGGTAAATCCCGGAGGACTAGCCGATGTATCAGCGATTGCTCATCGTTTATCACCGGAAAGGTCGCTTTTTCGTTCTTGCATTAAAAGTAACACCCGGTCATACTCATTCAATAAGTGATCAACCTCAATACTGGCTGCTAAGACTTCATGATCAGTATATCCCTTTTTCTCCCACAATAGCTGCATCCGCTCACGGGCAATCGTGATTTGCTCTAAAAGTTTTTCCAAGATAACAGAATTGATCGACATCCATTTGATACCTCAATTCAATTTGTCATCGTAAAAACCGAGTCATTATCAAACTTAACGGATTAGGGCTAAGTAAATTCTTACTAATTTTACCATTTGTTCAGTATTTATGCAACTATATTACAGCTATAATGTACAGATTATTCAGTTCTTCTTCTCTATAATTTAGATAGGCTATTTATTATGAGGTGAAAACATGAGAGGCAAACATCTAGCCCAATATAGAGAGATTGGACGTAAAATTGCGTTCTATCGCAAACTTCGTAATTTGTCGCAAGAGGGCCTGAGCGAAATGATCGATAAATCGAGGTCCTATATATCCAAGATCGAAGCGGAAAATTCCACTATGGAGTTCAGCCTGGACGTTCTTTTCGATATTGCAGAAGCTTTAAAAATCGAAGTAGCGGCATTTTTTGAACCGATTGACGTAGAAATTAAAGGAAAATATTTAAAAACAAATCAATAAACAACATGGGCTTTTTACGGCTTCGCCATCCCCTCAACATTTATAAATCCCCGGCCCCAAAAGATCAAAATTAACTTTTGTTTTTTATTTTTTGCCCAACAAAGCCAACATGCCCCACATAAAACTTTTCTACCAGGGATTTTAAAAAATCATGTTGGGTATGGGGCCCATGTGGCCCAAAAAATAAAAAACCTTTCCTATTAAAAAATTTCCAAACATTCTTTTTATTTTGATGCCCTCCTTCCCCTCCTGACCCTCAAAAGTGCCTTCAACAGGAACTTTAATAATTCGATGAGGCGATGAGGGGCAGGAGGGCCAAAAAAATGAAGCTATCCATTTACCAAAACCTTTCCCCCCGACTTCCCAATCGGTGTCATCTCTACAGAAATGCCCAGATTCATTCTTTTTTTCTCCCAAACAATCCCTTGAGCCCCGAACACCATTCTCTTTCTCATCCAAAAAATCAAATGAGTTCCAAAAAAAATCCTTTCTGTCATCTAAAAAGTTTGTTGAGTGATCAAAAAAATTATTTTTGTCGTCCAAAAAATTAATTTCCTCACAAAAATAATTTTTTCTGTCGTCCGGAGAATCGATCCAGTCGCAGAAATGATTTTTTTTGTCAACATTAGGATCGATCCAACCCCAGAAAAAATTATTTCTATCGTTCAAAGGATCGGATCCGTCGTAAAAATAATCTCTTGTGTCAACTTCATGATCACTTTAATCGTAGAAATAATTCTTTCCGTCACCCAGAGAATCCCTGGAGCCATAAAAAAAATTATTTCTGTCACTCAAGTAATTTTTTCCCTCAAAAAATAATTTTTTTCAACGATAAATAATTTCTTTAGAGCAAAATAATTTTTTTCTGCCCCGGAAAAAATACGCGCCGAGAGCGATCGATTATCAAAAGATTGACGAGGGCCTCGAGGGCTTAAAAATGAAAAGGAATTGTTTTTTAATTAGATTATCGACATCCTATAAGCGATCTCCCGTTGCATAAGGCATGTCAAATGATTTGAAATTTATACTAAATTGCGGACTTGGTTGTTTATTATTGACAATCTAACAATTGTTTGACATTTATTACAAACAGTGATACTTTGAAATTATAAGTAAAAACCCATTTTTTAGAGAACAATTTATGAATTCTATGAGGCTAAAATGAAAAACATAGTAAAATCAATAATTTTCACCATGTTATTGGTGATATTTCTGTCGGGTTGCGGCGGCGGCAGATCTTCCAGCCCCGCATCCTCCAACGCCAGCGGCGGGGGGATTGCCGGGGTCATTTCCTTTGGCACCATGACAAGCTCTGCTGATTCCTTACACCTAAAATCGGCCTCCGCTACGGTTGAACGGAATTTCGCCAAGGCCGGTTTGCAACGTCTCAAAGGGTCCGGGGTCCAAAAAATCCCCGGCGAGAAGATCGTTAAGTTCCGCCAGGGCCTATCCGCATCCGAGATCGAGCAGCTGGTTACGGCTATGGGGGGGACGGTAAAACGAAAACTTTACGGAAACGGCAATCAATATGTGGTGGCGGTCAATAACGCTTCAGCCGCTTTTTCCGCCAAAAATAACTCCAACATCATTTACGCTGAAGATAATGCAGTCTTTCATATTATGAATGAACCGAATGATGCATATTATGCTACCGATCAGATTTGGAGTTCGTATGCTTTGAATCTGCCCAATGCTTGGAATGTTCAAACGGGAAGTTCCGGTATTGTCGTAGCAGTGGTCGATTCTGGAGTGGCCCCGCACGAAGACTTAAATGCCGCCAATTTTGTGGATGGATATGATTTTGTAGGTAACGATAGCGATCCTTCCGATACGGATCCTTCCACTGATGAAGATAATCGTTACAGTCACGGTACTCATGTTGCAGGGATTATTGCTGCAATGGCTAATAATAATAAAGGGATCGCTGGGATCTGTTGGAACAGCGTAAAGATTATGCCCGTGAGAGTGATCGGCGATAACGGCACAGGTTCCTTTGACGTCATTGCCTCCGGAATTCAATGGGCGGTTGATCATGGAGCGAATGTGATTAATTTAAGCTTTGGTTCCGAATCCTCGAATGCCCCTGATTCTTCAACCATAAAAGTGGCAATAAACAATGCCCTTACAAAAGGAATTATCGTAGTTGCCGCCGCCGGCAACGAAAGCCATTATGTCGATTTCCCGGCCAATTACACCGGCGTTATAGCGGTAGCGGCACTGGGGTCCAATTTACAGTTGGCTTCTTACTCTAACTATGGCCCGGAAGTAAAAGTCTGCGCGCCGGGCGGCGACGGCGAAAATTTCGTTGATTATGGTTATCAAATGATTTTGAGCACCAGTTACGACAAGGAAGAGCATGCTCCTTGTTATGTTTGGATGAGCGGAACTTCCATGGCAGCCCCTTATATTTCGGGAATAGCAGCATTGATGCTATCGCAGGGAATATCACCCGCCGAGGTGACTACCCGCATCCAAAGTGCGAATTATGGAACTCCAATCAGTACTCATGGATATTCATATTCACTGCCGGATGCTTGTGCTTTATTACAAAATAGCACTCCTGCCATGCAAAAAGTCAAGGTCATTCTGGAAAATCCGGATGGAACCGTTATTGGCTCTTCTCACGCTGTGGGTTGCGGCGGTTACTATTGTTTTACCGGTATAGCGGCCGGAACATACAAAGTAGTTTCATTTGTCGATGCCAACGGCAATGGGACTCCGGACACCGGTGAGTTATCCGGCTCGATCCAGGTGACGGTGGCCAACGGTTTGATCACCAAAAACAGTAATATTGCCATTCCTTAAATTTGAACCATTACAGGAGTTGAAATTATGAACAAAAAATTTTTTTTGGTTTTATTCATACCGCTGTTCATATTGCAGATAAGCAAAGGGGCCCATTCCGGCAAACTCCTGGTCGGTTTATCCAGCGCTAAGCCGATCTATAAAAATACTGACACCATGGAGATGACCCTGACCGTCCTTAATCAAGATCCGGCTTCCGCTGAATACGCCTTCACCAGTTCCCGGAAATATGATTTTTATATGTACCACGAGAAACAGTTAATTTGGAAATGGTCCAACAGCATGATGTTCACGATGGTTCTTTCCAATATCATTTTAGAACCCCAAAAAGCTGTTACTTACGTCGTAACTTTCCGACCCAAACAACCTTCCGGCCAATTGATGGAGCCCGGGCGCTACAAATTGGTCGGCGCTTTTTGCCCCAAAGGCAAAGAGTTCTTATCGGAACCGCTGGAGATAGAGATCAAAAAAGAGACTGTTGCAAAATAGAATTTATCGATAAAGAATGCGCGCACGCATACGCGCGCGGACAATATATAAAGCTTGCCATCATTTTATGCTATCTATCGTCTTTCTCATTGATTTTAATTCCTTTTGCAACAGTCTCCCTCAATATAACAAGCAATTAATTTAGGATTCAATCCACCTTCCCTTGCACCAGGACCTCCGCCAGTTGGGCCTCCCCCTCCTCCGCATCCTGCCAAAACGGTAACTAATAAAACAAGGAATATCAATCCCAAAGAATACTTGATTCTTTGCATTTTCCCACTTCCTTTCATTCAATATCGCTCAGATTATTTTTATAATTCGCATTGCATTAACTTTTTATATTGTAACATTTTAAAAAAGAAAAACCAAAAACGAAATTTTACGATTTATAATTTAATACGGCTAATTTCGATTTTTGCCAATGCTTGATGATTTTATTGCATACAAAACTGGCAAGTCCTCAAGCTTCTCGCATTTTTAACTATTGATAAAATATCGTGTATTCATAAATCAAAATTTCTATTGTGATAAGCTCAAAAAAGAGTATAATTAATTTTATATTCTATAAATTTAATACTTTTATTTCACTTGGAGGACAAAATGAAAAAAAAATTTTCGCTATTTTTGTTGGCAATTTTAGGTATTTTAATATTAATAACCGGTTGCGGTGGGGGTGGGAGTGGGAGCAGCAACAACAGCAGTGGCAGCCCGAAGGTTTTCAAGATCGCTTTTGTTTCTTCCAAGAGTGGTGCTGCCAACATTTGGGTGATCAATTCCGATGGAACCGGCCTGACCCAACTCACTCACTCTAGCCCTTCTACCACCGACCGGGACGATGAATATACAAGCCCTGTTATCTCCCCTGACGGCAAAAAAATAGCCTATAGTTGGTGGCATGATACCGGCACTGATTATTCTCCCCTATCCATCTATATTATGGGGATTGATGGATCAAATCCCACCAAAATATCTATGAATGATGGGAAATCCGATACAACAAAATACGATGATGACTTCCCCACTTGGGCCCCAGATTGCACTACAATCTATTGCCTGTCTAGCTATAATACCGACTCGGCAAGAAAAAATCCTTTAGAAATCGCCTCAATCAATGTGAATAACCTTTCTTATCCAAAAATGATCTTGAATTTAAATAATCTATCCGGTGTTACAACATCGGTTTCAGGCGATTTGAGGTGCTCGCCGGATGGTTCAAAAATTGTTTTTGAATATATCCTATCATCAAACGAGTATTCAGATTTATGTATTATTAATTCCGATGGGTCAGGTGATTTAAAAAATATCACTAGTACAGCTAGTTCAAATCAAGATAATGTTACACCCAACTGGTCACCCGACGGTACCCAGATTTATTTTACCAATACTACAAATGATCAAATGAATACTTGTAAAATTTACAGGGTCAATTCGGATGGAAGCGGCTTAACCCCGATTACCGCTGATAATAATCTGGCTGAACTGGGGCCTGCTTTTTCACCGGATGGAACCCAAATGTTATGCTATACGGAGATAACGGCTCAAAATAAATATGGACTCTATTTCATCAACCCTCAGAATGGGAAGACCTTATCGTTGATAACGGATTATATGAATTCAGACGATACCCCCTTTGCCTCAACCGGGACTTTGAGCTCTATGAGGGTTAGGAAATTAAAAAAATGAATTTTCGAGGTTGAGCCAAATTTAGAAATAGAACCACGAGGAGTATGTTGGTCATGTGGGCTATGTTGGCCAAAAAATAAAAAAGCCGACCAAGATTAAACGGATTACGCCTTTTCTTAAAAGGCGGCCTTTTTTAAAGACGCCGGATTGACCGGATTATAATTTTCCAGGCTTTTCTCCGGCTCTGCGGCATCATTGGGCCTCTTTTTGCACTCCGCTCCTGATTTTTGGGTTGCCGAATAAAACGCGGGATGCAATATTTCTTAGTTCTTGATAATTTTATTCTACCATCCTTTAAGCGATCAAAAGTGTCAAAAAAGTGCTGAAGTTTAACCGGATGCCTATTTCACCCAACCTCCGGCTCCTGCGCGCTTTAAATAAGCGCGACCTCCCTCAAGGGAAGCTGCCATCTGGGACAAGGAAGGAGTGCCTTTATCCGTTACATTATCGGCTTATCCTTATAACTTCCATTGATACCATTACAAAATTTCTTAACCCAATTTCCGCAAAACCCCTTCCCTGTCCAAGATTACAGCATTCAGAATGAGGTCGCGCTTTAATAAAGCGCGCGGGGATTTAGGGGTTAGGTGAATAATCTAATCCTGTAACTCTTAACCAACAAAGAAGTACCCGCATCCTCAAATCCCGTTCGTTTACTATTTAAATTCGATAGTTGATCCAATGATTTTAGGGGAAAACTATGAATATCGGGCAAAGAAAATTTAAAACTTACCCAGTCGGGTTTAGCCAGACGCATAAACAAATCGCCTCAAGCCATTTCCAACCGGGAGCGCGGAATACCCCTACCATTAATTACGATGACGTCACCCAATTGGCTGAAGTTTTAAACGTTGAAACCAATTGGCTTTTGGGGGCTGATTTAAAAAAAGGCACTACCGTAAAGGCTGCGGCCAATTTGGTTAAAAAAGAAGCCGATTCCAATCAACCGGATATCTCTGCCGAAGAAGCCGAGGCCATCGCTTTGATCCGGCGATCTTGGTCCAAACTTTCCCCGGAACAGCGCCAAAAGAGGCTTGATGTTTTGAAAAATTTTACGAAGCTGACGGATGATATGGAATGAAAATATATGAAACCCAAGGATGTAGTAATCTTAAAAAAGTTACGAGCATTAAAAAAGGGCTGTCATGAAACAAATAACAGCCCCTAAAATAAAAAATGATTACAGTTCATCTTGGTATTTTTATTGTGCCATAATCTCAATTGAATAAACAGCAACTTCTCCAATGGTAAATTTGATGGAACCAAAATTATAACCGTTGCATTTTGCGGAAAATGAGTAAGTGTTATTGCTAACGCCAGCTACTAGATAGGCTCCCAGATCAGGATCTGTAGAAGTTGTCACCAAAGACATAGTTCCAGTTGCTTCATTGGCAACGAGATAATATGCCCTTCCCGACGAAGGCGATAAAGAAACTGTTGCTCCACCAAGTTTATTATTACCACCTGCATCAAAAACACTTCCCATAATCATACTTTTTGAGCTATCAAATGTTGTACTTAACATAGTATTCCAGTTACTCCAGGTCTGTAAAAATGCTTTTCCATCAGTATCGGAAAAATTGCTTAATGTGCTATTAGCGACGACTGTTATGTATTTATATACGGTAACCGAACCCGGTAAACTTACTTTTACAAAATAACTCCCTGCCGGAAGACTTGAAAATGATACACTGCCGTCTGTAGCGCTTGTAACCGTATATTTTCCCATAAATCCAGTACCTACCGCGTCTGCTGTAGCCCCACTTACGGATGTATTATTTAGTGTTTTAACAACAAAAAACTTATAAGCTCCTGCTGCAGTAACATGTACAGTCCAACTTGAATTGGCCAGTTCACTTGAACCATCACCCTTGATAATCTTGG
Organism: Bacillota bacterium; assembly: GCA_003501335.1. Taxonomy (GTDB): domain Bacteria; phylum Bacillota; class UBA4882; order UBA8346; family UBA8346; genus UBA8346. The sequence goes on along the minus strand of DNPQ01000537.1, from coordinate 817 downwards.
CGGTTACTGTATAATCCCCTGTCGTAGTAGGAGTCCAAGAATAATTTTGGTTTGTTCCGGAAGCAATTATTGGTCCTCCGGTAGAATCTGCAACCTTCCATGCGTAAATATACCCCGCGTCCGTCTGAGTATAATTAAAATCGATTTCAGTATTCGGTAAGGCATATAAAACCGCCGTCGATGGAGAAAAGGAAGAAACGGGATTCGTATTATCATTGTTGTTATTATTGTTCCCTCCCCCTCCTCCGCCGCAGCCTGTCAAAGCGGTACCCAACAGAACAAGTAATACGAATCCCAAAAAATACTTGATTCTTTTCATTTTCGTGCTTCCTTTCTTTAAAATCTCTAAAATCTTTTCTGTAATTTATATCGTAGAAATACTTTACGTAATATTTTAACATTTCATAAAACATATGTAAATTAATTTTTATAATTTTCGCAACAATTCATAATATTATATTTGTATTTTATACCGACTCCATTTAGCGTTGAAAATTAAAATTTCGCCGATACAGGAACCAATAAGAATTATTTTAAAATCCCACCTAATCTTGCTAGTTATGAAAGTGAAATTATCATTTTTAAAAAATCCATCGCAATTCCATCCGTTTGTCCCATATACCCGTTTATCAATCAAAAATAGAAAAACAAGTCAGAATACCTTACTTTGCCGTTAAACAAAAAAGCACGAACCCAAGAAGTGCTTCTTTTCTTGGGTTCGTGCTTTTGAGGGCTAAAAACGGTTTATGCATTTAAATGTTTATTTCCGATTAAACACTGATTTTTCCGTTGACATATCTTGGAACAATCTCGTATT
>DNPQ01000112.1 GCA_003501335.1 Bacillota bacterium | reverse complement strand
CAAAGGTCTCACAACTCGAATCTTCGGGATAAAGCCAGGTTTTTAATACCAGTATGTTGACTTTATCTATCATCTTACAAATATAAAAGATTTGTAAGATGAATGCTACTCCCCTTCAACTTTCTTTAGTTTATAAAATGGGAGACTGCTTGTCAAGAAAATTATCCATTCCGCCTTTTTTATTTTTGATAAAAGAGTTCATTCGGGTTACTTGATTTAATAAACTGCTGATGGTAAATTGAACGCTGATGATGTAAACTTATAAAAAGATTGATTCATGATATTTTTCGCGATATGTTTACAGCATGAAGAAAGGCAGTGTATGATGGAAAAACAATTAGTTTTTTCAAAGGCAGTGACAACTTCGGTCGACCCCCAAAGAGCGATCCGAAATGCTGAAGAATGTTTGCTGGAAGTCCGTTTGGTGGAAAATTTTAAAACCGACACGACTTGGCTTTATGAATATGAAATTAAGGGCGAATTCGGAAAGATTGAAAAGTTTTTGGAGCGGCTGAAAAAGCTCGGTACAATTGAGAAAGTTTATAGCGAAAGCTGACAGAATCGTAAACCCTGGACCCAAACAAAAAGAGTGATCAAACCTCAGGTGTTTGGTATCATCCTCGTCCAGACTGGAATCGGTAAGCATTTGCTGTTCATTGATGCTGGGCAGGATAAAAAGGGTTTTGCTTGGATAGAAATCCTAGGCAATCCGTTGCGGAATCGTACCGGAAAGAGATGTATTGCTTTCCTTCTTTAAAGAGCCCGGTAATTGGTTAGCTTGATCTCGCCGCTGGTTTGGAGGGAAAGAGACTGACCGTTCCAATTGGGTTTTATTTGTGATTGACTTTGAATCAATGTTGGCAGGTAATAATCTTTCAGAGACTTTTGAAATTCAATAGTCATTTGGGCGGATTGAACCGGATCAGCCGTTTTGCCGGTAACTTCAATTCGGATCAAGTCAAAAGTTTTTTGATCGACACAAACTTCGACTTCTTTGATCCGGCGGGCCCGTTCGTTATCACCGGAAGGAACATATTTTAATCTGTAAACAGGAACCGTATTGATCACATCAACTCCATCCAAAGAGCATTGGTTATATAAATTTGTCGGATCGATGGCCTTGAAATCCGTTTTGAATAAACCAAGGGCCTGATTGTGCCCGGCCATTAATCTTTCTTTTGCCTGATTAAACTGGGATTGGGAGATGGGTTTTCCGTTAAAACCGGCGGAAATGAATTGAGCGCCTGTTCTTTTTAGGCCGTTAAAGGTAAGCTGCATTTCCAGGGTGGCATTAAATTGTTGATTGGTTTTAAATTGATTAGTGGCACTCATGGTCACCTGAAAGTTCCCTAACTGATTGTTTTCTTCTTGAATTCGTTTGATAACGGAATCAATGATGCTTTCTTTGGTGGGAATATTCTCTGCGATTACATTGGAGCCAGTCAGGATAATGAATGAAATCAAGAACACAGTGCTGATCACTTTTACAAGAGTCGATTTCAATTTCAGGACCTCCGCTATATCAAAATAAATTGTTTTTGATGCGTAAAATCAAAGGATTTCCGGTAAATTTTTTCTAGGGATGATTCCGCATTTACCGGGGAAATCCTTTATTTAATGAGAATTTGCAATGAAGATATTTTTTAAAAGGAAGAATGGATAGAGGCTAGAATACAATAAAATACAAGAAGATATTAAAACCTAATCTGTGGTTGCTACAAAAGGGAGAGGGTTTCGATGAAAAAGATTACCATTACCGATTCAGTTGCCATTACGGATATTACTTTGGGCGCCGGGGTTTTAAACTCTCCGGATAAAGATGATTTATTGGATCGTTATGTTGCCTTGGGTGGCAATAGTTTTGATACCGCCAGGGTCTATGAGGACGGTCGGTCGGATATTCTGCTGGGCCAGTGGATCAAGAGCCGCCGCAACCGTCAGACGATAGTCCTTTGCACCAAGGGTTGCCACCCCAAAGATCCGCAAGTAATGCATATTTCCCGTCTAACGCCTGCCGATATCAGGGGAGATTTGGAGACTAGCCTCACGGCCATTGGAACCGATTATGCCGACCTATACCTTTTACATCGCGATAATCCCAGAATTCCGGTTGAAGCGATTATGCCGGCGCTTCATCAATTGGTAACCGAAGGAAAGGCTCTCACCATAGGCGCATCGAACTGGACCGCCGGACGGATCAATGAGGCTAACCAATTTGCGGAGAAGAACGGATTAACCCCTTTTTCAGTAAGCCAGATGCACTTCAGTTTGGCGCAGACAACGCCGGCTCTTACTACGGATGTTACGCATGTTACCATGAATGATATTGAATATGGTTGGTATCTTGAAAATAAATTTCCGGTGATGGCTTTTTCGGCACAGGCGAAAGGCTTTTTTAGCCAGGTTGCCAAAGGGTTGCCGCTTAAAGAGTTACCCCACAAGTATTACGGATTTTTACCGGAGAATCACCGCCGGGCGGAGCGGCTCATCAAACTTGCGGCGGAACTGGGGACCAATCCTTCGGCGCTGGCGCTTGCCTATGTCCGTGATAATCCTTTGCGGACTTCAGCCTTGTGCGCGTTTTCCTCTATGGCCCAATTTGAGGAAAGCATGGATGTATTACGTTTCAACCTGACCCGGGAGCAGATAACGTATTTGGAAAAGGGTACGATGTGGTGTTAACGTTTTTAGAGGAGTTTTGATTTAAGGCCAGATCCTAAAAGATCTGGCTTTATTTTTTTGATTCGTTCATTCATTGCGTTTTGTAACGGAAATAACTTACCCAATGGTTGTTGATGGCCCCGAGGGCTTGAAACTAAAAACCCCGTTTCTTTAGACAGATACTTTACCGGTTGTCTGGAATCAAGGGACAACCGGTATTTTAATTCACAAAGGAATAGATGGAATTGTAAGGAGGGCTAATTTTTTGAATTCCTATATTTATATCAATTGTCAAAAAATAGATTAATTAACATTAACCGGATGAATGTAATTAGATTTTGTGAATTTTTTAGAAATTGGGCAGGTTTTTTCTATAACAAAGAGAATTAGAAAAATTTGTAAATATTTTATCCGTGTTTAAGATTTAGCATGAATGAAATTCATCAGTGAGTTTTAAGGAGATGGTTACGAAACTGAGTAAAATCCGATTTAAATTGAATCATAATCAATGGAGGATACCGTTAAAAATGAAAAAGACAAAGTTATGGATTGTTGGACTTATCCTGGCAATGATGTTGTTAAGTACAGTGGATGCCAAGCTTGATCTTGGAAAATTAAAAAAGATAATTCCAACTCAAACAACTACAGAGCCTAAAAAGACTACTGAGACGAAAGATGATAGTCAGGATACTAAAAATGCTAATACCCAAGATACACAGGGGACTGTTTCTAATTGGAAATGTTTGGGGAAGACTGATCAACCGGAAAGTAAAGTGGTTATCTCCCCGGATAACAAAATGATGCTTACCATTGATGTCCATGGTAAAGTCAAAATCTACGATTATCAAACCTTGAAAGTAAAACAGCATATTGAATCCGATAATCGGGCTGATATATTTATCAGTGGCGCTTTTTATCCCAATGGGCAAAGGATAGCTTTGGGGTCAAAAAAGGGAATTGCCATTTATGGCATGGATGGGAAACTGGTTCAAAAATCTGATGTCTCTGCTAAAAATTTGCTGTTTAGTCCTTCAGGTACTTACTTAGCTGCTAATTCCGGAGCTTCGATAACGGTTTTGGATGCAAATACGTTACAAACGTTGAGCTCAATAAGTTCTTGCTATACTGAAAATTTCGACTTTTTTAAAGAAGATTCCCTGGCCTGTTTATCTCTTCAGGGCAAACTGGTTTTTTACAGTGTAAAAGACGGCCAAGAAATCCATATGGCCGGGCCTGCTGTTGATGAGAGCAAATCGCTGATTGCGGTATCCGATGATCAACAACTGATGTATCTGGGTGGCGGTTCCAAAGCTCAAGTCGTGAAGACCGGCGACTGGTCGACTTTGTGCCGCTTTGATGATAACCAAGCCCAAATTGTCGCCTTTAAACATGGTTCCCATGAGATCATGTGCTTAAATAGAGAACATAAACTCATTACGATCTATAATGGCGAAAATGGCAAGGAAGTGGGTCAATTCCATGATGACTCCGTAGCAGCAATTAACGGTTTTACTTTTGATCCCAATGCTCAGCGGTTAGTGGTCACTTCCATCAAAGGATTATTTATTATGGGCGGGCCATCAGACAAAGCATTGACCATTGATTCCGGTGCGTTAACTCCAAAACCTCAATTGGCCTTTGGTACTCCAAGTTTATGGAAGCGTTTATTCCAGACCCATACCATTGTTGAAGACATGGCGGTTTCCCCGGACAATCAAATGATCCTTAGTGTTGGAGCGGATGGTTGCGCCAGAGTCTATGATTATAATACCTTAGCCACGAAAACGATCATTAAAGAGACCAATGGCAAACTGGCAGCCGGTGCGTTTTATCCGGACGGCAAAAGTATTGCGCTAGGCACCGAGAATGAGATTGCGGTATATTCCATAGATGGAAAGTTGCTTAAAAAAAGCGCCATTCCCACCAAGAATCTTGCGCTCAGTCCTTCAGGCAATTACTTAGTCGCTAATAATTTTGATACTTTATCTGTATTAGATGCCAGTACTCTGAAAACGTTACATACCATAAAGCCGTTTCCTTATGAACTGGATTTCCATAAGTACCATTTTGTTTTTTTGAAAGACGATGATCTGGTCTATCTTTCCGAAGATGGCCATCTGGTTTTTTACAGTTTGAGGGATGGCAAGGTAGTTTCCCGTCCTCAACCTGCCATTAATGAAACCGGTTCAATCCTGGCGATATCCGATGATGGGCAGTTGCTGTTTGTAGGCGACTCAAGGCAAGGTCAAGTTTACAAAATGGGTGATGGGTCTGCTTTGTGCAAATTGAGCTATCAATATGTGAATCAGGCTATTTTTAAACATAATTCCCATGATCTCTTCTGCTTTAGCAGTGAGAAAACGCAAGGCTCTGCTGGTGAAATTTATACTTTTAATGCCGAAGATGGCACCCAAGTGGACCAGCTTTTTGACAATCACCGTTTGGGGATAAACAGTTTTACCTCGGATCAGTCCGGGAAAAGATTATTACTTGCCGCTAAGGGATTATATATCATGGGAGATGCTAACGACCAGGAAATCAAGCTGCCGGATTTGGGGTATCACTCCATGTTTGTAGTCCACAAAACTACAATTAGGGAGTATACCGAGGATGGGTCTAAGGGAGGAGATTTTCCGTTAACTCCTAATATGCAAGTCGACGTTTCCAATAATGATGAGATGCATACCGAAACTTCTTATTGGTGCAAGGCTCAGGTCACTGCAGATGGAACCCAGAAAGAGATTAGCGGTTATATTGACAAAAACTATGTTTCAACCAAAAAGGGAACGACCCTTGATGATTTGAAAGCTTATAAAAAAGTGTTGCAAGGAACTTATCCATTTAAAGATTTTGAAACGATCATGAAAAATCCGGCGGCGTATCCCAATTGTTTTGGTGAGTATAGCGGCGATCTGGTCGGCGGTCCCATTGAGGAGCATATAGCGGATAACGGAAAAGGCATCCCTTATCTTGATGTGGATTACTATGGCCAGCGGTTTTTGGTGGAAATCCCCTCCTCCGAATTTGCGGATGACTTTGATGGAATGAAGGGCGGCGGATGGAGTGAGGGCGATCAGATTACGCTTTATCTGAAATTCTCGCACATGGGTACTTATACCAATGGTTTAGGGATGGTTTTCCAGATTCCGGTATTCCGGGCTTTGGCTTTATATGATGAATATCGCGTAATTTACCTCAAAAAATAATATCATTAGGAATTGGCATGACTAAAGGGCTGTCTCAATTCAATCTGAGACAGCCCTTTTTGACTTTGCGGGTTAGCGGGTTAAATGATGGAATGATAAAAGCATTAGAGTCATTTCCAAGTTGGTCAGAACCTCCCGAAAAATCCTCCTTTTTTAAAAATGCAATTTCAATCAACAAATTATCAAAAATCAATCATTTTTATATTTTTTATTATTCTGATGACTGAAATTGATTGACTGTGACCGAATGTGATTGTATAATGAAAATTAGAGAGAAGAAATCAGTCAAAAACAATCATTGTTTAAAGGTGAAAAGATGTTTCCAGAAGAACGGAAAGCAGCGATTTTAAAACTGATTCAGTCGGGAAATCCGGTCAAGGTCGGCGAATTATGCCAGCAGTTCGAAGTTTCGGAATCGACCATCCGCCGGGATTTGCAGGAAATGGATGCGGCCAGCCTGATTCAGCGGACCCATGGCGGCGCCATATCGGCTCAGCTTGGTTATGAACTCAGTTTCCGGGAGAAAGAGATCCGCTTATTGGATGAAAAGAGGAAAATCGCCAAGCTGGCGGCTGACATGGTTGGCGCCGGCGAGACCGTTTTGCTGGACTCCGGGACGACAACCCTGGAGATAGCCCGGGCTTTGGTTCATAAGGAGATTACTCTCGCCACCAATAGTATGGATATTGCCCAGGTTTTTGGCGATGACAGTCCGGTGGAAGTATTGGTGCTGGGAGGCGCTTGGCGGAAGTCCACCCGTTCATTGGTCGGCTATCTTACCAATGAAACTTTAGGCAGGATTCATTTTGATAAAGTATTTCTGGCCGCCAATGGCGTCGATGGGACCCTCGGGGTAACCACTCCGAATTCCATCGAAGCCGAAACCAAACGCCGTTTTGTTCAAGCGGGGGAAGAAATTATTTTGGTGGTGGATCACACCAAAATCGGGCAACAGGGACTTTATCAAATATGCAGTTTGGATGAAATTGATCAGGTCATCACCGATGAGGCGATTGAACCGGAAAGCCTTGAGATGTTGCGCAGTCATACCAAGGTGTCGCTCACGCCATAAACTAGTACTTAATTGCATAAATGCCTGATATGTAATTTTAGTTCAATATAGCGTCATATAAGAAGTTAGTTTAGCAAGAAACAATAGTTATTTTGGCAATTAAGTAATAGGGAGAATACAGCGATGAAAGATAAACTGGAGACATCCATTATTACGGTGACATTGAATCCGGCCATTGATTCCACATTGTATTTCGAAGATTTTCAAGTGGGCCAGGTTAACCGGGTCCGGCGGGAAATTGCCGATCCGGGCGGTAAGGGAGTCAATGTCGCCAAGGTC